>NZ_RZOT01000324.1:0-6900 GCF_003999085.1 Mesorhizobium sp. M4A.F.Ca.ET.090.04.2.1 | reverse complement strand
CTCGCGCTCTACATGGACAGCGTCGCGGTGCGCGAGCTCTATTCGCATCCATGGGTGATGTGGCCGCTGGCGCCGATCGTGCTCTACCTCACGATGCGCGTCTGGATCCTCGCCCGCCGCGACGAGATGCACGACGATCCTGTCGTCTTCATCATCCGCGACTGGCGCAGCCAGATCGTTGTCGCCATCGGCGCCGCCCTTCTGGTGGCTGGAGCCTGGGGCGGTTGATCAGGGGCGGCGAACGTTTCGGCAGTTTTGGGCTGGCGACGCCTCCGGCACGCCATGCCATCCCGGCCGACCATGCCGTCGCGCTGCTGAAGAGCGGCGCTGCCAAGCCGGGTTCGCTGCTTGGTTATGGCAATGGCCGTTCCTATGGCGACACATGCCAGAATCAGGCCGGCTCGGTGGTCGACATGCGGCCGCTCAACCGCGTCCGCGCCTTCAATGCCGGGACGGGTGTGTTGGAAGCGGATGCCGGCGTGCTCTTGCGCGATATCATCTCCCATGCCGCTCCCTACGGCTTCTTCCCGGCGGTGGTTCCCGGCACGCAATTCGTGACGCTTGGCGGGGCGATCGCCAACGACATCCACGGCAAGAACCATCATCGGCGCGGCACGTTCGGCTGCCATGTCGAGTCGCTGACACTGCTGCGCTCGGACGGCAATACCTGCCGCTGCTCCGACACGGACAATGCTAGACTGTTCCGGGCAACCATTGGCGGCATGGGGCTGACCGGGCTGATCCTGTCGGCCTCGATCCGGCTGATGCGGGTGCCTTCGCTCGACGTCGTCGAGACGGTGACACCATTTGGCGATCTCGGCCAATTCTTCGAGCTTGCCGAGGCGGCCGACCAGGCCAATGAATATGCCGTCGCCTGGATTGACCAGCTCGCCGGCGGTCACGGCCGCGGGCGCGGCCTGCTGTTCGCCGGCAACCATGCCGAGCATGGCTCGCACACAGCGTCCCGCGCAAACGCCCGCCTTTCGGTGCCGCTGCAGCCGCCTTTCAATGTGCTCAACCGGCCGTTCCTCACCGCCTTCAACGCCGCTTACCGGTGGAAGAAAGGGCGATCGCCGGCGCCGCGTCAGGTTGGCTACCAGGGCTTCTTCTTTCCGCTTGACGGTGTTGGCGACTGGAACCGGCTCTACGGGCCGAAAGGCCTCTTCCAGCACCAGTGCGTGGTGCCGGAGGAGGCCGCGCGGCTTGCCGTGCCGGCGCTGCTGGAGGCGGCACGGCGCGCTGGGCAGGGGTCCTTCCTCACCGTGCTGAAGCGCTTCGGCAAGGTCCGCTCGCCGGCGCTGCTGTCTTTTCCGAGGCCTGGTTACACGCTGACGCTCGACTTCCCCAACCGGGGCGAGAGGACGCTCGAGCTGCTTTCCGAACTCGACCGCATCACGGTCGAGGCGGGCGGCGCGGTCAACCCCTACAAGGACGCGCGCATGGGCGCCGAGACCTTCGCGGCATCCTTCCCGGACTGGCGGCGGCTGGAGGCGTTGCGCGACCCCGCCTTCATGTCCGACTTCTGGGCGCGCACAGCGAAGAAACTGGATGAACGGCGAGGGATGGCAGAGGCGGCGGAATAGGTAGAATTCGAATAAATCTTGGCAAATAAAACATTGTGCCGGGATTTACTTAAAGCAGCACGTGATTTCACGAAATGTTTGCAGGTTTGTAGTAGGACCGCTGCGGGGCAGGTGGCAACATGAAATACATCGTCTTCATCCTTTTTACGGTCATGACCAATGCCGCGGCGCAGCTGATGCTGAAGCAAGGCATGATGTCGCTCGGGCCGATTTCGTTCGAGGGCACCAATCCGCTGCTGAAGCTGCTGCAGATCGTCTTCAGTCCCTGGGTGTTCCTGGGGCTCTGCACCTTCGTCATCTCGATGGCCTCGCATCTCTACGTGCTGTCGAAGGTCGAGCTCAGCTTCGCCTATCCGTTTCTCAGCCTCGCCTATGTCGCGGTGGCAGTGTTTGCCTACTTCGTTTTCCGCGAGGACCTCAACGGCTGGCGCGTTGCCGGCATCGCCTGCATCTGCGTCGGCACGGTGCTGATAGCGCAGAGCGGACGCGGAGATGAGGACCAGACCGCATCCATCACCCAAGACAAGATCGGCACAAGCGAGATCGTTCGATGAGACATGTCATTTTCGGAGGCGACGGTTTCGTCGGTCGCCACCTTGCCCCGAAGCTCGCGGCCGATGGCGAAGAGGTCGTTGTCGCCGACATCGTCAAGAGTGACCTGCCGCACTACCGGTCCGTCCGCTACATCAAGTGCGACGTGACGGAACCGGCTTCGGTGTCATGCGTCGGTGTCCGGGCGGACGACATGGTCTACAACCTGTCGGCGAAGATGCTGTCGCCGATACAGGTGCGCGCCAAGCGGCACGACTTCTTCTTCCCGGTGAACTTCCACGGCACCGAGCACATCATCAAGGTGATGGACAAGGCCGGCGCCTCGAAGCTCGTCCACTACACGACCGACATGATCTACGGCCATACGGTGACACTGCCCATGACCGAGGAACACCCGGTCGCGCCGCTCGGCGAGTACGGCCTGTCGAAGCTGAAGACCGAGGAGCTGGCTGCCGATTGGCGCAAGCGCGGCATGTCGATCTCGTTGTTCAGGCCGCGCCTGATCATCGGCCCCGGCCGCCTCGGCATCCTGGAAAAACTGTTCAAGCTGATCGACTGGAATCTTCCCGTGCCGATGATCGGCTCGGGCAAGAATCCCTACCAGTTCATCTCTGTTTTCGACTGCGCGGAAGCTGCCCGCGCCGCCTGGAAGGCCGGCGTGCCGAACGAGGCCTATAATCTCGGCTCCCTCAACCCGCCGCCGGTGAAGAAGCTGCTTGGCGACCTGATCCGGCATGCCGGCTCGAAATCGATCCTGATCCCGACACCGGGCTGGGCGGTCAAGCGCACGCTCGACCTGCTCGACCTCATGAACATGCCGATCATGGACCCCGAGCAATATCTGATCGCCGACGAAGAGTGCGTTCTCGACGTGTCCAAGGCCGAGCGCCAGCTCGGCTGGGTGCCGCAATATCGCGACGAGGACATGCTGATCGCCGCCTACAGCGAGTACCGCGCCAAGAAGGACGGCCATGCCGTCGCCACCGAACATGTGCCCGCCGAGTAAGGCGACCAAGGCCAATAGGAGATTCTCGAGATGACCGTCATGGCCAAGCCGGAACAAACGGGCGCGCGCACGCTTGTCGATGCGCCGGCGCTGTCGCCCGCCACCATCGCCAAGCCCGACCTGATCAGCGTCGAGCAGGCCAAGGCGATGGATGTCGCCCGCATCACCGACCTGTTCAAGGCGCATCTCAATCCGGGCCAGTTGCATTTCATGAAGCTGCTCGGCTTCCACAAGGTGAAGATCGAGCGCGCCGAGGGCATGTTCTACATCGACCAGAACGGCCGCAAGATACTCGATTTCTTCGGCGGCTTCGGTTCGCTGGCCTTCGGCCACAACCACCCGCGCATCCTGGAGGCGCGGAAGACATTTCAGGAGGAAAAGCGGCAGGAAATCGCCATCGCCTTCATGTCGCAATATGCCGCGGCCCTTGCGCACAACATCGCCAAGTGCTCGCCCGGCGACCTCGACATGGTTTTCCTCGGCTCGTCCGGCTCGGAAGCCATGGAAGCTGCGGTTAAGCTTGCCGAGCGCGCCGCCGGCCCGAAGCGGCCGAAGGTCGTCTATGCCGAGAATTCCTTTCATGGCAAGACCAAGGGCGTGCTGGCGATCACCGACGGCCAACTCTACCGCGCTGACTTCAAGGTGGCGGACAATGTCGTGCGGGTGCCCTTCGCCGACATCGATGCGGTGGAGCGCCTGTTCAGGACCGATCCCGAGATCAGCGTCATCGTGCTCGAAACCATCCAGGGCGGCGGCGGCATCATCCAGGCGCCCGCCGAATACTGGCAGAAGCTGCGCGCCTTGTGCGACCGGCATGGCGTGCTGTGGGTCGCCGACGAGGTGCAGTGTGGCTATGGCCGTTCCGGCCGCTTCTACGCCTTCGAGCATTACGGTGTCGTGCCGGACGTGACGGCGCTGGCGAAATCGCTGGGCGCCGGCAAGGCGGCGGTCGGCGCCATGATCGCCAGGCGCGATGTCTACATGAAGGCCTATGGCACGCCGAAGACGGCGATGATCCATGCCATGGCCACGTTCGGCGGCATGGGCGAGGCCTGCGTCACCGCGATCGAGGGGCTGAACGTGCTCTACGAAGAAGGCCTGATCGACAATGCGGCCGCGACCGGCGATTACCTTCTGCAGCGCTTGCAGGCGCTCAAGGAAAAATATCCGAAGATCATCAAGGTCGTGCGCGGCAAGGGTTTCATGATCGGGCTCGAGTTCCACGATTTCTCGCAGACCCTGCCTATGGTGCTGCGGCCGGTGGTCAGCGTGCTCGACGACAAGCTGAAGGGCTCGCTGTCCGGCTTCGTCGGCGCGCTGCTGCTGCGCGACTATGACGTCCTCGTCGCCTTCACCGAATACAACCGCAACGTCATCCGGCTCGAGCCGCCGCTGATCTGCCAGCGCGAGCATGTCGACCGCTTCGTCGATGCCTTCGACAGCCTGCTGTCGCGCGGCATCGTGGCGATCGTGAAGGATTTCGTCAAAAGCCTTCGCTGAGCGGGACGATGCTGACCAGGCCGCCGACTGTCCCGACCAATCCGCTCGACCGACTGACCGGCGCCGGCCTGGCGTGGGGTGAGGGGACCTATGCGCGGTTCGCCGCACCGATTGGCGCGATTGCCTTGGCGCTCTATATCCTGCTGACGGCGGCGACGGCCTGGATCATGCCCGACGCCAATTGGGATATGCTGCCCTATCTGGCGGTCGCCGAGGAAGGCACCTATCCCGATCCGCAGGCCCTGCACGACTATGCCTACAGCACGGTCAAGGCGGGCGTCTCGGCCGCCGACTACAAGACGCTGACTGACGATGGCGGCGGCTTCCGCAGCCACATGGCGGAGAATGCCGCAGACTTCCATTCGCTGCTCGGCATGTACCGGATCAAGTTCCTCTATGCCGAGATCCTGTCCGGCCTCAGCCATGTCGTGTCGCCGGTCGAGGCGATGCGGCTGGTGTCGGTGGTCTCGGTGCTGCTGTTCGGCGTCATTACGCTCATCTGGCTGCGTTCGGAAGGCGCGCTGGCTCTGGCTCCGATAGTCGGTGCGGGGCTGATCATGGCCGATTTCGGCGATGCGGCGCGCGCCTCGACGCCAGACCTCCTTTGCGCGGCGCTGTTCCTCGGCGGCCTGTTCGCCTATGTGCGCAGACGCGAGGCGGCGACCGCGATCCTGCTGTTCCTCGCCTTCATGGCGCGGCCGGACAACATCGTCTTCCTGGCCATCTTCGCCATGCTGCTCATCGCGTACCGGCAGAAGGCATGGGGCGCGCTGGCGGGCTTTGCCGCCTCGTTCATTGCCTATTTCGCCATCTCGCACTGGGCCCAGCACCCAGGCTGGTGGCCGCATCTGTGGTTCTCCACCATCGAGCAGCATTACAATATGGACGGCTTCGAGCCGCCTTTCTCGCTCGCGGCCTACCTCAGGGCGTTTGCCGTCTCGCTGCTGCGCGCCGTCACCATGAACAGCTGGGTTGGCGTCTCGGTACTGGCACTGGCCGGCTGGTTTGCGCTTGGCCGCGCCGGCTTCCGGCTCGACCGCCGCGCCGGCATCCTGCTTGCGGCTCTGGTGCTCGGCGTGCTGGCGAAGTTCACGGTGTTCCCGATCCACGACACGCGCATCTATTTCCCCAATCTCCTGGCGCCATTCCTGCTGCTTGCCGGCCCGCTGATGGCGCTGTGGGCTGCGGCCGGTCAGCGCCATGTCGCGGCGCACGTCATTGCCGGAGACAAGCCCGGAGACACGCTATGAGTTCCATTTCCAGCCTGGCGCGCCTTGCGCTGTCGTTCGGCCTGCCCGCCGGGCTGCTCGATCGCGGGCCGGCGCTGCGCGGCACGAAATTCCTCGCCAAGGCGGCGCTGAGGGCGCGCTTCGGTGGCAGGCCGTTCCAGATGGTCAATGTCGGCGCCTGCGATGGCGCCCTGTTCGACGATGTCACGCCGTGGCTGCACCGCATTGCGCGGGCGCGTGCCGTTCTGGTCGAGCCGGTTCCCTACAATCAGAAACGGCTGCGCGCCAACTATCCCGATACGGAGCGCTTCATCATCGAGCCGGTAGCTGTGACCCGGACCAAGGGCTCGATCACAGTTCATACGTTTGACGCCGCGGCACTCGAGGCCGGCACGCTGCCGATCGAGTTTATCGGCTGTTCCTCCGTCACCGACACCAATCTGATGTCGGGCAAGAACGCCTGGGGCGAGGAGGACTCCAACTTCAACAAGTTCGCGCCCTATCTGAAGGACATCGAGGTGGCCTCGGAGACGCTGCAGACGCTGCTCGACCGCAACGACATCACCCATATCGATGCCTTCCTCGTCGACTGCGAGGGCGCGGACTGGATTGTGTTCGACCAACTCGACCTCAAGCGCTACCGCCCCGGCATGATCAAGATCGAAGTCGGCGCGCTGCCGGCGGCCGAGATCGGCCAGGTCGTGGTCAAGCTGAAGACCGCCGGCTACCAGGTCGGCTTCCAGGCCGAGGACATCTGGGCTTTCGCCTGACCGAAATGGGCTTTGACAACGAGCATGTGTGCCGGGTCGCGCCGCACCTTGCGGCGTGTCGCAAACAGGCGGTAGCCCGATCATCGTCCTCTGCATATTGTGCCCCATTCGAACGGGCGCCGACGCGCCCGCTTTACCACTTTGGAGTCACGGGCAATGGCAGGGTTTCCGGAAAAGGCGAAGGTCGTCATCGTCGGGCTGGGCGGGATCGTGGGCGCTTCGGTCGCCCATCACCTGATCGAGCGCGGATGGGACGATAT
>NZ_RZOT01000323.1:0-6904 GCF_003999085.1 Mesorhizobium sp. M4A.F.Ca.ET.090.04.2.1 | reverse complement strand
CGGTCACCGCCAACCCCGATCCCCAGGATGCCATCAAGAAGCAGGGCGGCCTCGCCGAACTCACAGGCGCTGTCGCCAGGCAGGCGCAAATCCTGCCCGACCCAATCGACGACTGGCTCGGCGGCATCGCTGGCGATACTAGCGGCCTGACGCAGAAGGCTGTCACCAACGAGCTCAACGCCATCTGGCGCGCCGACATCCTGCCGTTCTGCCAGGCGGCGCTCAACGACCGCTATCCGTTCAGTCCCGAGAGCGCGGTCGACGTCAATGTCCGCGACTTCGCCCGCCTGTTCGGGCCGTCCGGCCTGATCGACGCCTTCATCAACGACCATCTGATCAGCTACGTCGACACCGCCAGCCAGCCATGGAAATGGCGCGCCGATTTCGGCCTCGACCCTGCGGCGCTGGCGGCGTTCGAACAGGCCAGGCATATCCGCGACGATCTCTTTCCCGGCGGGACGGGCCCGGTGATGAGCTTCACGCTGGAGCCCAAGGACCTGTCGCCCAACGTCACGCGCGTGACGCTCAATCTCGATGGCCAGAACCTCGTCTACTTCAACAATGCGACGCGACCGCAACCGATGACGTGGCCCGGCAAGGACGGCACCGGCGTGATCTCGCTCGCCTTCCAGCCGGTCGACGGCTCGCCCGAGATCATGCTCAACGAGACCGGCAGCTGGGCATGGCTGAGGATGCTGCGCGCCGGCCGCTTCACCGGCACCTCGCTGTCGGATGTCTACAGCCTGCGCCTGGGCACCAAGGGCATGTACGCCGATTTCGAGCTCAAGGCGGCAAGCGTCGAGAACCCCTACAACCTCGAAATGTTCAAGAAGTTCACATGTCCGCCGCAGATATGATCCTGCCGGGCTTCTACGGCAAAATCCCCGCCACCGGCGATTTCGTGTCGCGGCGGCTGACGGGAGATTTTGTGCGCGTCTGGGATCGCTGGCTGGCGCAGCAGATCGTGCCGCTGATTGGGCTGGAGACGTGGCGGCCAGATACTGCTTTGCGCTTTCTCGCCGGCCCCACTTTGTTTGGCGCCTCAGCAGGCATCATCTTACAGAGCGCCGACCGCGTTGGTCGGCAGTTTCCCTTGAGCGTCGTTGCGCGGATAGCCGAAGCGCCATTGAAGCTCGCTTACGCCGATGCCTGGTTCGAAGGCATCGAAGAAGCGGCCTTCGCCGCGCAGCGAGGCGAGCGGACGCCCGACGAACTTGATGCAGCGTTGACGGGGTTACCCGTGCCGGCTGTCGATCAGTACAGCGACGTCATCGACGATCTAGTGATGTGGACCGCCCGCTCGGACATTTTCGACGTCGATGCGCAGGAGCCGCAAAAGACGCTGGAGCAGATCTTCGCCGCCACCTGGGAGACCAGCTGATGCAGATCTGGAACCAGATGGGCTATCCGCACGAATATACGACGGCAACCGATGTCGCAGGCCATGAGCACATCGTGGTTATCGTCAAGGGTACGTTCGATTTTCCGGCGACGTCTGGCGGAGAGGTGCGGAAATCGGCCCAGCAGGTGCCTCTGGTCATGGCCGACATGTCCACCGGGGCGCCCGGGTTCTCGGCCACGCTGTGGGAGTCCGACTTCGCCTTCCGCAAGCCGCGCTGCGACGTGATCGTCAATGGCTTTGCCTATGCGCCCGGAGGGCGCCCGGCGGAGCGGGTGCCGGTGGGCATCAAGGTCGGCAACTGGTCGAAATTGTTCGAAGTCGTCGGCCACCGTGAGTGGCGCGCCATCGGCCCCGTCTTTACAACGACCTCGCCCCAGCCCTTCCTCAAATTGCCGATCTCCTATGACGTCGCCTGGGGCGGCGTCGACCGGCTGGACCCGGAGGACAAGCTGCCCGCCAGCTACAAACACAACCCGGTCGGCACCGGCTGGTCGCGCACCAGGAACCAGCGTCTTGTTCCCGGCCTGCGGTTGCCGAACACACAGGCCGTCGGCGAAGAGATCCGCTCGCCGTTCGGCGACTACAGGCCGATGAGCTTCGGGCCGATGGGCCGGGGCTGGCCCGGCCGCATCGAGTATGGCGGCACCTATGACGACAACTGGGCCGACAACATTTTCCCATTCCTGCCGCCGGATTTCGACGAGCGCTATTTTCAAATGGCGCCGGTCGATCAGCAGATCGACCATCCGCGCGGTGGTGAAGAGATGCAATTGGTCAACCTGACGCCGGAAGGACGGCTCGGCTTTCGCCTTCCCGCGACCGGACTCTCGATGACGTTCTTCAAGCACCAGCAAAGGGTGTTCGATGGCAGCGTGCTGCCGGACACCCTGCTTGTCGATGCGGAGAACCGGCGATTTTCCCTGGTCTGGCGTGTCTCACAGAGGATCCAGCGCATGATCCTGGAGTTTACCGAGTGCTGGGTCGGCCCGCCGAGCGAGTCCATGCTGCGCGCCATGGATCGGGGTAAGGAATATATCCGCGCCAATCTGAAAATCCCCACGGACAGCGAAGCATGAACGGGTCGGTTGCGATCGCCTCGATCGGCATGGTCACGGCTGTCGGCCTCGACGCCCCGTCTTCGTGCGCAGCCATGCGTGCGAAACTGGACGGGTTTCAAGAGACACGTTTTCGCGGACCGCGTGGCGGCTGGCTGATTGGGGCGCCGGTACCGATTCCCCGAACCTGGATCGGCGAGAAGCGCATTGCGCATCTCGCCGCGGGCGCAATTGTCGAAGCGTTCAGCGGGGCTCCTGAGGCACGCGGCCAAACAGCGTTGATCCTATGCATCGGCGAGGAAGGCAGGCCGGGCCATCCCGTGCGCAGTCCCGCCAACCTGTTGCGACGCATCGCCGACATCGTGGAGGTCGAGGCATATTCGCGCTCCAGGGTAATCGCCCATGGTCGCCCCTCCGGACATGTCGCGCTCGAGCAGGCACGGCGGCTCATGTCCTCCGGCGAAACGCCCTACATCATGATCGTCGGCGTCGACAGCTATCTGACCTCGGAGACCATTCGCCACTACATCGGAGAGAGCCGCATTCTTGCGCCGCAGAACCCGAATGGCTTCATTCCAGGCGAAGCCGCCGCCGCAGTCTTGTTGTCGAAACGGAATATCAGGTCTCTGCGGTTGATGGGTCTCGGTCTGACTCGTGAGCTTGCTTCGATCTACAACAAGGAAGATCTCCCTCTTCGAGGCGACGCGATGACGACCGCCTACCGAGTGGCGCTTGAGCAGACCGGCATCGAAATGAACGGGGTTGGCTACCGGATGTCTGATCTCGTGGGCGAGCAATACTGGTTCCGGCAGACAGCACTGGCATCGTTGAGATTGGTCCGGGGGCGCCATGCCTTCCAGGATCTGTTGTCGCCGACCGAATCCTTGGGCAACATCGGCGCGGCCGTCGTGCCCATGATGATGGGTATGGCATGGACCGCGGCCCGGAAGGGCTACGACAAGGGCAATCCGGTCCTGATCGAAGCGTCCAACGACAGTGGTGCGTGCGGCGCCGCTATATTTGCGGCTGCAAGCTGATGTCGACGAACGTTTTTGCCAACGGTCTGGAAATTTCCGGCAAAGCCGTCGACGCAAAGACCTTGGGGGCGTTTCCGGACGTGTGCTTCACGCCGCCTGAAAATCCGGCCACCCCACCAGGCGTACCGGTCCCCTATCCGAGTTTCGGCTTTGCATCGGACACCGACAAGGGAACGGGTACCGTCAAGATCGCCGGCAAGACGGTCAACATCAAGAACCAGTCTTACCTGACGAAGACATCCGGCACCGAGGCCGGTTGCGCGGCGAAGAAGGGCGTCATCACGTCCAAGAATACCGGCAAGGAATATTTCAATTCCTGGTCGAGCGACGTGAAGTTCGATGGCGAGCCAGTCGTTCGCCATACGGATCTCGCGACGAACAATCACGCTTCGCCCCAAGCAAACACCCCGCCGATGACGCATGCGGCGCAGTGGGAGGTCGATGGCGTCTCGTGCAAAACGATCCTGACCAGAAACGATATGGTTCTTCACCGCCACGGCGACAGCACGTGCGACAGCAAGAAGGGGGAATGGTCGGAACACTATGTCGAAAATCAGTTCATGGCAGTGTCCGGCAACCGCAATAAGACCAAGGCCAAGTTCAAGAACTACAAATGTGACGACGCGCCCTGCCTTTGCATGCATTCCAGATGGACCAAGGGCGACACCAAGCCCAGCGGCATCAGGAACGGTCAAACCACCGGCACGGACCATTACGACAAGAGCAAGGTATGTCGTGACAGCCTGAAGAATGACGATCCGAACCTAGGTGAGTTCACCGACACCTGCGCTGAAGCGTCGGTGGAGAATCACGAGAACATGGCCGGCAAATCAGCCGCGGAGAAGGCAAGAGTGGCCGCCTGTCTGGTCGCGGTCTTCCTTGCTCACATCCAGGAAAAGATCAACGAGCATAGGAAAGCGACCGGCAAGCCACCTATGAGCATCAAAGACGTCAGGGCCATGACAAGGTAGGAGTTAGCCGTGAGCAAGTTCACCAACGACATCGAAACGATCCTCCGGGACCCGCGCTACCATGCCCAATGCATGCAGATCGTACCGTTCGGGCGGGATCACTGTGCCCTGCTTTTCGAACTCGGAACGCAGGACCACGACATCGCCTATTCCGTTGTTTTCGAAGTCAGCAGCTTCGCACCGGGAACCCAAAGTCAAACCTTGAAGCTTGAAGAATGGCTGGCGTCTCTCGCTTCCCCCAGCCTCACCAACCTTTTTGCCCTTGAAGTGGGAAGGGTCGTCTGGCGTTACCGCGGGGGCAACTGGACCTCGACGAAAGTCGCGAAGAATCTGATGCAGCGTGTGTGGTCCTATGACGACGGTCTCACCCTCCTGGTTGGAGACAAGGGGCAGTCGTGGGCGTTCGACGGAAATGCCTGGTCGGCCTTGAAAGCCGATCGGCCTCATCGCCTGCGCGACGTGCACGGACCACGGCGCGATCTTATCCACTGCGTAGGCCAGGTGGGAACTCTGCAGCGGCTGGTCGGTGACGGATGGCGGGCAATCGATCTGCCTATCGAAAACGATCTTTGGGGTGTCTTCGTAACGCCGGACGGCGTCGTTCGCGCCTGCGGCAATGATGGCACATGCATCCGCGTGGTGAACGAGGAAATGATCGAACTGGAAGCGCCCAAGAGCAGGTTTTTCTGCGTTCACCAGTTTCAGGGGGAGGTGTACTGGGGCGACAGCGAATTCGGCATCTACCGGGAACAAGGCAACCAGCTCGTAGAGTTCCACCCCGCCGGCACCGGCTGGGACATGCGTTCAGACACTGAATATCTCTATCTTGTCGGAGGCGGCATTGCCTGGCGCTTCGACGGCAAGAAATGGAACTCGTTGCAGCTTGACTATGACGGCACCGACCTTCGCCTGATCCAGTAGTCAGCGCGGCAGATGGGCGGCGAGATACTTGCGCACACTCGCGAGATTCAGCTGCGTCACGGCTATCGGCTGAACCGTGGGCTGGAGCATCCTGACGACGAACAATTCGCCCGCCTCCGGATATTCGGCAAATCGGTCATTGGCAATCTCGCGGCCGATGTCGCCCGCGACCCGCAATCCGTCCAGATGCGCTTCCAGCCGCTCTATCAATCGCGCCAGACGATCTTCATCCATGTCGGGATTCTCTTCTGGATGAAGCAAATGGTAGTCGTAAACCGTCCAAAGGAAGGCAGCCATCTCCGCGTGCTGGCGTACGATCTCGCGAAGCACCGGAACAGCCATCAGTTCAGGTTGATCGAACCGCCCCGAATGCGGTTCGACGCGCTTGCGTGACTAACGAGATAGGTGCCGCGGATTGTTATATGCCCGTCCTTCTCCATGACAATCGTGGCCTTGCCGCAACGCAGCTCAAGACGTTCGTCGGCGTTGATTTGCACGCTCTCGCCGTCCCGAATGACCCGTGTCGCCGACTTCCGGCCAGGATCGACAATGCGCCCGACGATCAGGGGCATCCGCGGGTCACCTCCCTGGAACAGCAGCGCCACTTCCGAGCCGACCATCGAAGATGTCAGTTCGGTGAGGCTGCGTGCCTGGAGCGCCGTCTGCTCCGGGTTCCCAGGGAAAACGACCAGCGGGGCCGAATCCTCGAAACCCAGGAAGATCCCGATTACGACGCCCTCAATTTTCGCGACCGTCCTGGCCATTCTGAATGATCTCTCAGTTCAGGTTGATCTTGCTGCCCTTCATGGTGATGTTCTTTGAGGCCTTGACCTCGATTTCACCGGACCCGATGACGGTTATGTCTTTGCCCTCGATGGTGATCGTCCCATCCTTCTTCATGCCGATCGCAGCTGATCCGCACTTGATGACGATCGCGTCGCCGGCCTCGATCGACAACGTCTTGCCAACCTTGATCCCGCCATCCTCACCAATGTCCACCAAACTCTTCTTGGCAATCTTGAGCGCACTATTGCCGCCAACCTCGGTAAGATCGTCCTTGGCAATCTTGGCGGAGCGGTCAGCGCCGATGTCGGTGCCTTGATTCTTTGCGATCTTAAAGTTCTGGTCGGCACCGACCTGGACGGCTTGCTCCGCCGCGATGTTCCAGCTGTCTCCCGCTCCGATGTCATGGCTCTGCGCCGCGCCCACGCTCACCGACCGCGACGCGCCGATCGTGTTCGACTGCACCGCACCGACGCTTCGTGTCTCGGAGGCCCCCACCGTATCGACACGCGCCGCGCCAACCGTGATCGTCTGCACGATGCCCACCGTCTGCGAATGGTTGGCGTCGATATTCTCCGTCGAGTTCGAAACGACGTGGATCGTCTCATTCGCCATCACCGTCAGCGATCGGTCCTTGCCCACCGTCTCGGTGTCGTTGCTGCCGATGTTCGTAGTCTGGTCGACGCCGACCTTGACCGTCTTGTTGTTGCCGACGTCCTCGTCGAGGTTGTGGCC
>NZ_RZOT01000322.1:0-6907 GCF_003999085.1 Mesorhizobium sp. M4A.F.Ca.ET.090.04.2.1 | reverse complement strand
CGGCGACGCGGCTTCGCCCGCCGAGGCGAGCGCGCTGGTGCAGGCCCATCGCGGCAAGGACTTCGACCAGCGGCTGGCCGACAACGAGCGCGTCTGGCGCGGCTTCCTCGACACCATCCAGGTCGAGACGCCGGACAAGGCGATGGATGCCATGGTCAACCACTGGCTGCCTTACCAAAGCCTTGCCTGCCGCATCCGCGCTCGTTCCGCCTTCTACCAGGCGAGCGGCGCCTTCGGCTTCCGCGACCAGCTGCAGGATACGCTGGCCTTGCTGGCACATGATCCGAAGCTGGCGCGCGACCAGATCCTCAACGCGGCGCGCCGGCAGTTCCCGGAGGGCGACGTGCAGCACTGGTGGCTGCCGCGCACCGACGCCGGCGTGCGCACCATGATCTCGGATGCCGTCGTCTGGCTGGCCCATGCAACGGCCCGCTATATCGACGTGACCGGCGACGCGGCGATCCTCAAGGAGCAGCTTCCCTTCATCGACGGCCAGCCGCTCGGCGAGGGCGAGCACGATGCCTTCTTCACGCCGGAGGTCTCCAAGACCACCGCCTCGCTTTACGATCACTGCGCGCGGGCGCTGGATCTCGCCATCAAGCGCAGCAGCCCCGCCGGCCTGCCGCTGATCCTCGGCGGCGACTGGAACGATGGCATGAACCGCGTCGGCGAGGGCGGCAAAGGCGAGAGCGTATGGCTGGGCTGGTTCCTGCTAAAGACGCTGGGCGACTTTGCCCCGGTGGCCAAGGCGCAAGGCGACGCCAAGCGGGCGCAGGCCTGGAACAAGCATGCCGACGTGCTGAAGCGGGCGCTGGAGGCCACCGCCTGGGACGGGCAGTGGTACCGGCGCGGCAGCTTCGACGACGGCACGCCGCTCGGCTCGCATGACGCCAAGGAATGCAAGATAGACTCCATCGCCCAGTCGTGGAGCGTACTTTCGGGCGAGGGCGATCCGGCGCGTTCGACCACGGCCATGCACCAGGCGACCAAGATGCTGGTCGACGACGAGCTCAAGATCGTCAAGCTGTTCACGCCGCCCTTCTCGAAGACGGAGAAGGATCCCGGCTACATCAAGAGCTACCCGCCCGGCGTGCGCGAGAATGGCGGCCAGTACACCCACGCGGCCACCTGGTTCGTCATCGCGCTCGCCGAAATGGGCCGCACCGACGACGCCTATCGCTGCTTCTCGATGCTGAACCCGGTCAATCACGCGTCGGACGAGGCGGCAGCCGAGCACTACAGGGTCGAGCCCTATGCCGTGGCAGCCGACATCTATGCCGGCGAAGGCAAGGGCGGGCGTGGCGGCTGGACCTGGTACACGGGTTCCGCCGGCTGGCTGTACCGCGCGGCGGTCGAGGGCATTCTCGGCATCGAGCGGCGCGGCAAGCAGATCACATTCCGGCCGAAACTGCCTGGCCACTGGGATGGCTACGCGGCAACGCTCAAGATGCTGGGGGCGGAAGTCAAGGTTCGTGTCATCCGCGACAAAAAGACCAAATCCATCTCGCTCGAAGTCAATGGAACCAAGACAAAATCCTCGTCTTTCGAGCCGAAGGCCGGTGAGATGGCCGAGGTTGTCGTCAAGATACCTGCGTAAAATCAATGACTTGAAGCCATCTGCGCGCGCCCTTCGGGGCGCGTGTTATGTTGGAGCGTTATTTGCGCATGCTTTTTGCCGGCATCCGGCCGGGCGCATTAGCTTCCGCTACGCAAGCTCTAGGTGATTAAAAATGTGGCAGCTCCTGGCCGCTGCCATGATTTTGCCGCAAGGCTGACATTTCACCTTTTATCTCAAACCGTTAGGTGATCACGGCAGATTTCGCAACGTCGTCATCTTTTGTTCGCAGAATGGGAACGGAAGAGCTAGACGGGCATTGTTTTGCGACCCGTTAACCGGTACGTGTCAAGAAATGGTGCACTGCACAATGAAAGTTTGGCGGAGTAGCTGAAGTGTCACTTCTGCAGATCTACTGGAGAGCTCTGGGTTATCTGGCTGCCGACAAGAAGCGCGTCGCTCTGATTTGCGGCGCCAATGTCGCGCTCGCCGCGATCGCGATCCTCGAGCCGATCCTGTTGGGCCGGGTGATCGGTGCCATCGCTGAAAAAGGCCCGGTGTTTTCGACGCTCGCCGTTTGGGCAGCTCTCGGCGCGTTCAACGTCGTTGCTGTCGTGCTGGTGGCGCGTGGCGCCGACCGCTTCGCCCATGCCCGCCGCTCGGAGGTGCTGTGCCAGTCCTTCGAGCGCGTCATCACCATGCCGCTCGCCTGGCATCATCAGCGCGGCACGTCCAATTCACTACAAACGCTGTTGCGCGCCGTCGAGACCCTGTTCAGCCTGTGGCTCGAATTCATGCGCGTGCATCTCTCGACGGCCATCGCGCTGGTGCTTTTGGTGCCGACCGCGCTTGCCATGGACATTCGCATGTCGCTGGTGCTGCTTGGCCTTGGCGTGCTTTATGTCGGCATCGGCCGTATCGTCATGCGCCGCACCAAGTCCGGGCAGACCGCTGTCGAGCGCCATTACCACACCGTGTTTGCCCATGTGACCGATAGCGTCAGCAATGTCGCCGTGCTGCAGAGCTACAACCGCATCGGCCATGAGACCGCGACGCTGAAGCGTTACGTCAAGGACCTGCTCGACGCGCAGAATCCGGTGCTCGACTGGTGGGCGATCGCCAGTGCGTTGAACCGGCTGTCGTCGACCATCTCGATGATGATCGTGCTTTCGATCGGCGCCTACCTCGTCACTCGCGGTGAGCTCCGCGTCGGCGACGTCGTTGCCTTCATCGGCTTTGCAGGGATGCTGATCGCCCGCCTCGATCAGATGTCGGCCTTCTCCACCCAGATCTCAGAGGCGCGGGCCAAGCTCGAGGACTTCTATCGTCTCGAAGATTCGGCCGCCGACACTGCCGAGCCGGAAGGTCTGCGTGAGCTGGCCAACGTCACCGGCCACGTCCGCTTCGAGAATGTCGGCTTCGAATTCGCCAATTCGGGGCAGGGCGTCGACGACGTCTCCTTCGAGGTTCAGGCCGGCCAGACGGTAGCCATCGTCGGTCCGACCGGCGCCGGCAAGACGACGCTCATCAACCTGCTGCAGCGCGTCTTCACGCCCTCGAGCGGCCGTATCCTGATCGACGGCATCGACACCCGTTCGGTGACCCGCAAGTCGCTGCGCCACTCGATCGCCACCGTGTTCCAGGATGCCGGTCTGCTCAACCGTTCGATCGAGGACAACATCCGTGTCGGCCGCGCCGAGGCGACCTATGACGAGGTGCACGCCGCCGCCAACGCCGCCGCCGCGCAGGATTTCATCCTGTCGAAGAGCAGCGGCTACGACACCGTCGTCGGCGAGCGTGGCGGCCAGCTTTCGGGCGGCGAGCGCCAGCGCATCGCCATTGCCCGCGCCGTGCTCAAGGACGCACCGATCCTGGTGCTCGACGAGGCGACCAGCGCGCTCGACGTCGAGACCGAGGATCGCGTCAAGGAAGCGATCGATGAGCTGCGCCGCAACCGCACCACCTTCATCATCGCCCACCGGCTGACCACGGTGCGTGACGCCGACCTGGTCGTGTTCATGGACAAGGGCAGGGTGGTCGAGCAGGGTGGCTTCGCCGAGCTGTCGCTGCGCAATGGCCGCTTCGCCAGCCTGCTGCGCGCCGGTGGCCTGCTCAACGACGAGGAGGTCCGCCGCCTCAGCCGTACTGTGAACGAGGCCGCGTAGTCTCAAGGTCTTTCCTTCTCCCCTTGTCTTGTGGGAGAAGGTGGCCGAGCGAAGCTCGTTCGGATGAGGGGTGTTCCACCTTGGCATAGCCTTGCGGTGAACCGCCTCATGCCTTCCAACACCCTGATCCGTCTCGGCGCTGCGCACCGATCCACCTTCTCCCACAAGGGGAGAAGGGAAGGCTGCGACAACCGCTCGATTGCCGCAAACGCGCCGCCGGTCTATGTAGGGCCGCATGAGCGACACCACTTCACGCCTGAGCGGCTGGGCCGACCTCGCCAACCCGACGCGTTTCGTCGGGCTGGCCGACAGGCTGGTTCCCTGGCTGGCCGCGGCTGCCGTGCTCCTGCTTGCCGCCGGTCTCTATATGAGCTTCACCGCGCCGGAGGACTTCCAGCAAGGCATCACCGTGCGCATCATGTACATCCACGTGCCTTTCGCCTGGCTCGCCATGATGTGCTATTCGCTGATGGCGGTTTCGGCGCTCGGCACGCTGGTGTGGCGCCATCCACTGGCCGATGTCGCGCTGAAATCGGCGGCCCCCATCGGCGCCACCTTCACAGCACTTGCGCTGATCACCGGCTCGATCTGGGGCAAGCCGATGTGGGGCACCTGGTGGGTGTGGGACGCGCGGCTGACATCGGTCTTCGTACTTTTTTTGATGTATCTCGGCATCATCGCGCTGACGCGTGCGCTGGATGACGTCAGCCGCGCCGCCTGGGCCGCCGCCATCATCACCCTGGTCGGCTTCATCAACATCCCGATCATCAAGTTTTCGGTCGACTGGTGGAACACCCTGCACCAGCCGGCCTCGGTATTCCGCATGGGCGGCTCGACCATCGACGCCTCCATGCTGAGGCCGCTGCTGGTGATGGCGCTCGGCTTCACCGTGCTGTTCTTTGCGCTGCACCTGATGGCGATGCGCACGGAGATTTTCCGCCGCCGGGTGATCGCCATGCGCAGGGTTGCCGCCAGGCAGGCGGAGCGGGCTCCCCCTTCTCCCCTTGTGGGAGAAGGTGCCGCCGAAGGCGACGGATGAGGGGTGTTCCAGGTAACGCCAACGGTACACTCCGCTGGAACACCCCTCATCCGTCTCGGCGCTGCGCGCCGATCCATCTTCTCCCACAAGGGGAGAAGGAAAGGCCACTCACCCCATCCGCCCCCGCGCCGCCACCGGCAGCGTCTCCAGCACCTTGTCGCCGTCGATAAGATGCACCTGGTCAAACAAATTCGTCACCACGCAGCAGTGATCGGGCACCACGCGAACGCGCTCGCCGATGCGAAGCTTCGCGCCGTCGGAAAGCGTGACATTGCCATGCTCCTCGCTGAGGCCGGTGACCCTCGCGCCCGGCACCCCGAGCAACTCGCCGAAATCGGACAGCCCCAGTGTATCGGAGGACAGCGCCTTGCTGCCTGAATCGAGAATCGCACGGGTCGGCGTTGGATGACTGACCACCGTCGCGAGCACCGTCAGCGCGCAATCGTCAAGGCTGCCGACGCCTTTGGCGACCTGGTAGCGGTCGAGATAGATATAGGTGCCGGGCCGGTATTCGGTGACGACGCTGTTCTCGCCCGAGCGCCACATGTCCGGCGTGCCGCCGCTGGAGATGCGCCGGCAGTCGAGGCCTGCCGCGGCAAGGGCCTGCTTCGCCCCTGCCAGCCAGCTCTCTGCCTGCGTCTGCTTGCCGGCGGCCGGATAGGTCATCAGCCCGCCGAGGGTGAGGCCCGTGGCGCTGTCGATCGCTTTCGCCAGCACCACCGCTTCATCTGCCGTCTGCACGCCGCAGCGGCCCATGCCGGTATCGCACTCGACGAGTACCTGTAGCGGGTGGCCGGCATCGGCAAAGGTCGCTGCAAGGCCTTCCAGCGTTACCAGGCTGTCCGCGGTTACCGACAGCGTCACGCGGCCGTGCAGCGCCTTCAGCCGTTCGAGCTTGGCGCGCCCGAGGATGTTGTAGGGGAGAAAAATGTCGGTCAGCCCTGCATCGGCCATTACCTCCGCCTCGCCGATCTTCTGGCAGGTGATGCCGACCGCGCCGGCCGCTATCTGCTTCTTCGCCCAATAGGGCAGCTTGTGCGTCTTGATGTGCGGCCTGAGCTTCAGCCCATGGGCGTCGGCATGCGCCTGCGCCTTTCTGATGTTGGCTTCGGCGCGGGCGGCGTCGATCACGATCGCCGGCGTATCGAGGTCGTCTATGCTCGGCATGAGATTGTCACCACCATAAGAACCGGTCGCGTTATGGCCCCGATCCGGCCGAATGTCACGGGCCAGAGCCGTCACTTTGCGTCGACAGCGGACCGGCATTGAGCTATTCGGATGGGCACATTTCAGCAGGCAGCGGCCGGAAGGAAGAGAACCCATGAAGCGCTCGAGAATCAACGACATCATCCGCGAAGCCGACGCCTTCATCCGCTCCTTCGGCTATATCATGCCGCCCTTTGCTTATTGGTCGCCGGACGAGATGAAGGCGCATAAGGGAGACTCGTCAGCCATCTTCACCTCGCGCCTCGGCTGGGACATCACCGACTACGGCCAGGAGAAGTTCGACGAGCTCGGCCTGTTCTTGTTCACCGTTCGCAACGGCCGCTACGAGGACATGAAGCTCGGCATGGGCATGCTCTATGCCGAGAAGATCATGATCTCGCGCAAGGACCAGCTCTCGCCCATGCACCGCCACAACATCAAGGCCGAGGACATCATCAACCGCGGCGGCGGCAAGCTGGTGCTGGAACTCTTCATGCACGATCGCGACGGCGGGATCGATCCGAAGGCCGAAGTGTCGGTGCCGGTCGACGGCACCATCACTAGACTGCCGGCGGGCGGGCTCTTGAAGCTCGATCCGGGCCAGAGCGTCACGCTGCTGCCGGGCGTCTGGCACGCCTTCTGGGCCGAGGGCAAGGATGTGCTGATCGGCGAGGTTTCCACCGTCAATGACGACCTCACCGACAACGTTTTTCGGGAGCCGATCGGCCGCTTCTCCAATATCGACGAGGACGTCGCGCCACTGCATCTGCTGGTGTCGGACTATGAGAAGTGGGTGGGGTAATAGATCAGCCCGGCGAGCCAGGTTTCGGTTCAAGTGTATCGTGAGCCGGCGCTGCCCCTCATTGCCCTGCCGGGCATTTCTCCCCGTATAGTGACGGGGAGAAAGACGCTGTCGCGGCTGGCTTCGCCAATCGCCACGTT
>NZ_RZOT01000321.1:0-6933 GCF_003999085.1 Mesorhizobium sp. M4A.F.Ca.ET.090.04.2.1 | reverse complement strand
GCGTCGCCTGGCCCGGTCGCATGCAGAAGCTGACCCAGGGCCGACTGACGGAGCTGGCGCCGAAGGGCGCCGATATCTGGCTCGACGGCGGCCACAATCCCGGCGCCGGCCTTGTTATCGCCGAAGCGCTGGCCGAGCAGGAAGAGAAGCACCCGCGGCCGCTGTTTCTGATCTCCGGCATGATCAACACCAAGGACCAGAGCGGCTATTTCCGGGCCTTCAAGGGCCTCGCCCGGCACGTCTATACGGTGCCGGTGAGCCTCAGCGACGCTGGCGTGCCCAATGACGAGCTGGCGCTGCGCGCCGGCGAGGCCGGCCTGTCAGCCGAGCCCGTCAGTTCAGTTGCCAGCGCGTTGATGCTACTGCGCGATACCTGGGACGGTCCGCCGCCGCGCATCCTGATCGGCGGCTCGCTTTACCTTGCCGGCGCGGTGCTGGCCGAAAATGGCACGCCGCCCACCTGACGTCGGATTTCTCGCAAGCATGGGGCGTCCTATCTGACCAGCGCAAGGAGCCCGTCGTGATCAAGGTCAAGCAACTCGCCCACGTCTGCATCTTCGCGCATGAGCTGGAAGCGACGCGAGGCTTCTACCGCGACGTCCTCGGCATGGACACCCAGTTCAATTTCCTGCGCGACGGCAAGGTCTTCGGCTTCTACCTCAATTGCGGCGGCCGCAGCCATGTCGAGGTGTTCCAGAAAGGCGAGGCCAGCTACAGCGACCAGAACCAGATCAACCACTTCTGCCTCGAAGTGGAGGATATCGACGCCGCGATCGCTCATATCAGGTCGAAGGGCGTCGAGGTCACGTCGAAGAAGCATGCCTGCGACGACACCTTTCAGGCCTGGATCCGCGATCCCAACGGCGTGAAGATCGAGCTGTTCGAATACACCGGAAAGAGCGCGCAATTCACCGGCGGCGACCGCATCGCCGACTGGTGACTGCCGCACGCTGTCTGCGGACTACTTCAGTTCGATCTCGATGAAGGCGTACTCGCTGTCATTGTCGCTGATGACGTCGTGCTCGACGCCTTCCTTGCGGAAATAGGGCGCTCCCTTCTTCATCTCGGCGAAGGATTCGCCGTCCTTGGTCAGCAGCTTCACCTTTCCGTCCATCAGCGGCACGATGACATAGTCATGGCCATGACGGTGCCAGCCGGTATTGTCGCCGGGCTGGAAGCGATATTCGGTGACGATGACGCGCTCATTGTCGATGAAGACGGTGGCCTTGGCTGTTCCGGTCATGATGTTCTCCTGTCCGTCCCAAGCAGAAGACATGGAGGCAGCGCGCGCGAGGGCCAGAGGGCGCTGAGGGATGGCGCCAAAGAAAAAGCCCGGCGCGATGGCCGGGCTTGTCCTGCAAACTTCTCGATTGGCTCACGCGAGGCTGCCGTTGATCCAGTGCGACAGCGCGGTCTTCGGCGCCGCGCCCACCTTCATGTCGGCCACTTCGCCGCCCTTGAAGATCATCAGCGTCGGGATCGAGCGCACGCCGAACTGCGCGGCAAGCTCGGGATTCTCGTCGATATTGAGCTTGGCGATCTTCACCTTCGAGCCAAGCTCCTTGGCGATGTCTTCCAGCGCCGGAGCGATCATCTTGCAGGGGCCGCACCATTCGGCCCAGAAATCCACCACGACCGGCTCCTTGGCGTTGAGCACATCGGCCTGGAAATTGCTCTTGTCGACCTTGACGGTGGTCATGCGGAAATCCTTTCAAGAACTCGGGTTGCACCAAATGTGGTGGTGACAGAGATCTAATTCAAGCAGTGCTTGTGTCACGCTCCCGTGAGTCGGGCAAGGGCATCATCCATCGCGCTGGCCGGCAGTTCGATCAGCCTTGGCGCTTCGGTGAACAGCAGCGCGGCCTGGACATCGCGGCCGGGATAGAGCGGCTGCAGCAGCGCGCGGTAGAGCGCAAGCTGCAGCACATAGGCCGGCGGCACCTCCTCCAGCGTCGTCGGCGCCGGCCGGTTGGTCTTGTAGTCGACGATCGACACGCTGTGCTCAGAGACCGCCAGCCGGTCGATCTTGCCGGAGATCGAGCGCAGCTTTCCCTTCACCTCGAGGCTGCCCATCACCGCGATTTCGGCGCGGGATGCGGGCGAGAACAGGGGGGCGAATAGGGGATCGGCGAGGATCGCAAGCACCGCGTTCAACGCTTTCACGCGCTCGGCTTCCGACCATGCCGCGCCGGCGCGCGCCAGATAGCGCTCGGCGGCGTCCTTGCGCCCGCCTTCGGCGATCGAAGGCAACATCTGCAGCAATTTGTGCAGCGCCAGCCCGCGCAGGACGGCGAAGCCTGGCTCGGCCTCGGCGTCCAGCACCGGCGAGCGCGTGTCGGTCACCGTCTCCTTCGCCTCGTCGATCAGCGCCGAGGCGCCGGAGGGCGACAGCGGCCGTGGCAGCTCCTCATACGGGGGCAACGGGCGGAACAGGCTTTCCGGCAGTGGCACGACATGCTCGATCGGGCTCTCCGCCTCGGCCGCCGCCAACGCCACCGGCGGCAATTTGGTCATATGGAAGCGGTGCACGACGACCTCCGCCGCCGCCGGGTGGCGGCGCTCCATGCTTTCCGGCGCGCCGAGCAGCGCCCGGCTGACGATCGAATGCCAGGTGCCGGTGCTCGGCGCCCGCTTGCCATGGTATCCGCAGACGACCAGCCGGTCCTCGGCGCGCGTCATGCCGACATAGAGCAGTCGGCGGTATTCGTCGTCGGCGAGTTCGCGGGCATGCGCGGCGGCGGCCTTCGAAAAGCCGTTGGCGACGTCGCCGGCCGAGCGCCAGAGATAACCCTTGCCGTCGAAATGCTGGCCCGAGCCCTGGAACGGCATCAGGCGCGGCAAATGCTGGTCGCTGAACGGCGCCGAGCCGCCATCGACCAGGAAGACGACCGGCGCCTCCAGGCCCTTGGCGGCGTGCACGGTCATGACGCGGACCTCGTCGCGGGTCTGGTCCATCTCGCGCTTGATCTCGGGTCCGCTGCTTTCCAGCGTCGCCAGGAAGGCCTCCAGTCCCGGCAGGCCGGTGCGCTCCTCGGCCAGGCAGAAGCTCAGGAATTCGTCGATGATATCGCCGGCTTCCGGTCCGAGCCGGGCGATCATCTTCTTGCGCAGGCCGTCGCGGGCGAGTGCGGCGGCATAGAATTCGAACAGCGGCTTGAACGCCGCCTCGTTCGCCCAGGCGTCGAGTTGCGCCACCACCGGGGCCAGCGCCGGATCCTCTCCGGCCTGCTGCCTCAGTGAGGCGACCAGCGATTGGCCGGAAGGGCGTCCGTTAGCCAGCGAAAAGAGCCGCTCCTCGGACACGTCGAAGACAGGGCTGCGAAGCACGGCCGCCAGCGATAGGTCGTCCTGCGGCTGGATGAGGAAATGGCCGAGCGCGATCAGGTCCTTCACCGCAATGTGGCCGGGTAGGCTCAGCCGGTCGGCGCCGGCGACCGGAATGTCGCGGCGTTTCAAGGCGCGGGTCAATGCATGCACGAAGCTGTCGCGCTTGCGCACCAGCACGAGCACGTCGCCAGGCCCCAACCGCTTGCCGCGGCCTTCGATGATTTCACCGTTGCCGATCCAACCGGCAATGGTGGTCGCAACATTCTCGGCAACGCGCACAGCTGGCGCATGGGCATGGTCGACGGCCTGGGTCCAGTCGTCCGGCTCGTCGACCATTTCCGCGCCGATCGACGGCCAGACCTCGACATAGCCCGGCGCATCGGTTCGGATCGCCTTGTGGCTCAGCGCATCAGGGTCATGGCTGATCCCGCGCCTGATTCCGGGATCGGCAAAGACACGGTCGACGGCGGCCAGCACGTCGTCGCTGGAGCGGAACGACCAGGTCAGCTTGAGATCGGCGAAGGAGAATCCTGCGTCGCGCACGCGTCCGGCAAATAGTTGCCTGCTCTCGGCAAAGGAATCGGGCGCGGCACCCTGGAAGGAATAGATCGACTGCTTCTCGTCGCCGACGGCAAACATCGTGCGATGGACGGCTTCACGCTGTCCTAGCCCGGCAAAGAACTCTTCCGTCAGCTTCTTCACCGCCTCCCATTGGTCTGGACTGGTGTCCTGCGCCTCGTCGAGCAGGATGTGGTCGATGCCCTGGTCGAGCTTGAACTGCACCCACGCACCGGCATCGGGGCGCGACAAAAGGGCGACGGTGCGGGTGATCAGGTCGTTGAAGTCGAGAAAGCCGCGGCTCCGTTTCAGATGCTCATAGCGTGCAATCAGCCAGCGGGCGACCGTCAGCGCCGCCGCGGTGCCTTCGAGCATCCTGAACAGCGCCAGCCGGTCCGACACTTCCAGGATTGCCCTGGCAGCCTCGATGTAGCGCTCCGGTAGGTCCGGCAGCCGGTCGAGCAGCACTTTTTTGAAGGCTTTTGCCGGCTCGTAGGCGGCGCCATCGGCCTTCAGGAAAGCCTTGCCGAGCAGCTCCAGCCTGCGGATCTGATCGGCTTCGGCAAAGGCCAGCCTTGCATAAGGCAGGATGTTGTTCAGCACCATGCGCGCATCGGCTGCTTCGGCGGCACGCGCGAAGCCGGCGAAATAGTCTGGCAGGAAACCGGGCAATGGCCAGAGCGAAGAGGCGATGTCCTCTGCCGTCAGGCCGGGCCTGAAGCGGAATTCGGCGAGCAGCGACCGGAAGTCGTCGCCCAGCCCCGCGATGAAGGCGCGCAGCCCGTCGCGTTTGTTCACGATCTCGGCCAGCAGCGCGTCGAGACCGGCCTCGCCGCCGCGCTCCAGCACCAGGGCGAAGGCCTCGGCCAGTCCTTCGGCGCCGGCGCTGGCGCCCGAGATCATGTCGCGGCGGGCATCGCCGAACAGCGACGCTTCCATCTGCGTGTCGAGCATCTCGAAATGCGCGGGAATGTTGGCTTCCAGCGGGAACTGGTGCAGCACCGACTCGCAGAAGGCGTGGATGGTCTGGATCTTCAGCCCGCCCGGCGTCTCCAGCGCCTCGGCGAACAACCGGCGCGCGCGGCGCATCGTGCCGGCATCGGCGCCACGGCCATCCAGCGCCACGATCCGGCTCGCCAACTCGGCATCGCCCAGCGACGTCCATTCCGACAGCGTCGAGAACACCCGGTTCGACATGTTGGCGGCGGCGGCGCGCGTGTAGGTCAGGCAAAGGATCTTCGACGGGTCGGTGCCGCTGAGCAGCAGCCGGATGACGCGCTGCGCCAGCACATGCGTCTTGCCGGACCCCGCATTGGCAGAGACCCAGGCCGAATTCAGCGGGTCGGAAGCGCGCGCCTGGCTGGCGGCGGTATCGCTCGGGATCGGGTAGGCCTTCTTCATGCCTCCCCCGCCTCGTCGTCGCTCTCGCCGCCGGCCGACCATTCGAGCACGCGGGCGAGATGGTCGTAGTCGCCATCGACCTCGCCCTCGCGGAACGGCAGCGCGCGCGACAGATAGCCGGTCGTCGGGTCGGCATAGTGGAAGAGCAGCTTCTCCAGCCGCGCCCAGGCGTCCTCGGAAAGCTCGTTGGCGGTTCGGAGCTTCCGATTGTACTCGAGGATCGATTCCGGATCGACATCGCCATTCGCCTTCAGCCGCACGAAGGCAAGCTGGGAGGGTTCGCGAATGCCGAGTTCCTTGAAGGCGCCTCGCCGCAGCAATGCGCCTTCGAGCGCGAGCTGCGGCGAAAGCAATGTATGGGCCTGTGCTTTCGAGGGCGAGGAGCCCGTCTTGTAGTCGAGGATATCGGCCATGCCTCCGGCGAGGAGGTCGATCCGGTCGGCACGCCCGGACAGGGTAACTCCAGTACGGCCGACGACGGTTCTTTCGGCACGTTCCTCGGCGTGCCGACTTGTGACATCGGGTGCACGCTGCCGCTCCCACTGGATGATGTTCGCGGCGAGCTTTTCGAAACGCGGCCACCACACCGCCTCGATGTCGGCTGGAAGCGCCGCTTCGGCGAAGCAGGCCCGGCCTGCCTCGACCAGGCTTTGCAAGGCGTCCGGCGCGCGCGGATCGGCGACCCGCCGCGAAAACAGGTGCAGGATGGCGTGGAACAGCGTGCCGCGCTCGGCGGCGCCCGGATCGCGAATGACCGGATCGAGCGGCACCAGGCCGAGGATGCGTCGGGCGTAGACTGCATAGGGATCGCGGCGCAGGGTCTCGATCTCGGTCACCGAGAAATGCTGCGGCCGGGTGGCGAGCGGCGGCCTCGGCTGCGGCCTTGGCGCGAAGTCCAGCCGCTCGCCGGCATCGAGCGCGCGCGCCCAGGAGAGCAGCGCCGCGCCGCGCCGCATCGGCGCCGCCGCGTGCTCCTTGCCGATGAAGGTCAGCATGCGCTGCAGCCAGCGCGACGGCACCGCCGGCGCGTCGCCGGAACGGGCCGCGCGCGTCAGCACCACTTTCTTCGCGCCCATCGCCATCTGGAAGTCATGCGCGGCAAGGCCGATGCGCCGCTCCGGCGGCTCGAGGTCGATGCCGGTCTTCATCAGCCGCGACATGAAGCGGTCGCTCTCCGGCTTGCGCGGCCATACACCTTCGTTGAGCCCGCCGATGACGAGCGTGTCGACGCTCTGCAGCCGCGCCTCCAGCGCGCCCCAGATGGCGATGTTGCGGTCGGTACCTTGCGCCGGCTTCACCGTTTCCGGTGCGATTAGCGCGTCCATCACATCGGGCCATTCGGCCGCAGCGAAGGCGAACGGCACCGAAGCGGCGACCAGGCCGCGCAGCAGTTCGGCGAGCTTCTCACCGGCGTCGCCGGCATAAAGTTCCGCTGGGCCGCCATCGGCTGCCCGGCCAAGGTTCTCCAGCGCAATAACGCTGGCCCGCGTCAACGCGGCAAGATCGGCGTCCTGTTCGCCGCGAAAGGCTGTGAGCGGGGCCAGGGCCTCGGCAAGCCGGGCAAGCATATCCCGCGCCTGCTCGATCCCGCGCACCGTCAGCCGCGCGAACCAGAAGGGCGGGCGGCTGTCGCCGAGACCCGAAAGG
>NZ_RZOT01000320.1:0-6936 GCF_003999085.1 Mesorhizobium sp. M4A.F.Ca.ET.090.04.2.1 | reverse complement strand
CGCCTGCAGCGGGTAGCCGAGCGCTTCCGGATCGACCTCGATGGTGAAGGCGCGGATGACGCCGCGCTCCTCCAGCCGCCGCAGCCGCTCCGAAACGCTCGGTGACGACATGCCGACTTGCTGCGCCAGATCTTTCAGCGACGTTCTGGAATCCCGGACGAGGATGTCGAGAAGGTGCCTGTCAAGATCGTCGAGCATTTCCACATTCCACGATGAAGAGTGGTTTTGCCTTATTTAATTAGGTCAATACGGCATACCATCTTTCTGTCGGCATGGAAATGGCCGTCGGAGCTTGAGATCATGCAGCCATAAAGATCTAGAGGCTGCCTCATGAACAATACTCTGCACGGCACGGTCGAAATGACCGCGGCAATGGCGATCCTCGGCACGATCGGTTGGTTCGTCGTGCTTTCTGGCCAGCCTGCCATTGATGTGGTGTTCTGGCGATGCGCCTTCGGCGCGGCGACGCTGCTCGTCATCTGCGCGGCGCTCGGCCTGCTGCGCGGGACATTGACGCCGCGCGTCGCTGGGCTTGCCGTTCTCGGCGGCGCTGCCATCGTCATCAATTGGCTGCTGCTGTTCAGCGCCTTTCCCCGCGCCTCGATCTCGATCGCCACCGCCGTGTACAACACCCAGCCCTTCATGCTGGTTGGCTTCGGGGCGCTCTTCCTTGGCGAACGCCTGACCCTGACCAAGCTGGCCTGGCTCGCCATCGCCTTCGCCGGCATGCTGCTGATCGTACAGACCAGGCCCGATGCCGGCGATGTCGGCACCGACTATTTCACCGGGATCGTGATGGCGCTGGGGGCGGCCTTCTTCTGGGCCGTGGCGGCAATCGTCACCAAGACGCTCAAGGGCACGCCGCCGCACCTGATCGCGCTCATCCAGGTCTGCGTCGGCGCTGTCATGCTGGCGCCCTTCGCCAATCTTTCCCACCTCCCCGCCGACGCCCGGAGCTGGGTGATGCTGGCGACGCTCGGCGTCGTCCACACCGGTCTGATGTACATATTGATGTATGGCGCCATCCAGAAGCTGCCGACACACCTGCAGGGCGCGCTCTCTTTCGTCTATCCGGTGGTGGCGATCCTCGTCGACGTCGGCGCCTTCGGCCACCGTCTGCACCCCGCGCAGATCCTCGGCGCCGCCGCCATCCTGATCGCCGCCGCTGGCATGACCCTCGGCTGGACGCTTTGGAAGCCCAAGGTGCCGAGCCCACAAGCGGCCGAGTGAAGGACCGCGACGGCCGTCCTGCCGTCTCGGCTGGGCGGCGGTCCCGCCCGACCCGGTTAGCTCTGATATCATGATCCCGCTTGCCCGCCTGTTCAAACCGGGCGCTTTGCTCTATGCCGCAATGCAACCATCTTCGCCCGGCATAGGCGAAAACCGGGATCGATGACCAATGAACGACGCCACGCCGCCCAATCGCTGCCGTATCGTGCTGATCGCGCCGAAAGACGCGCCGGGCGAGCGTATTGCCGCGGCCTTCGAGGGCGGTGACGTCGCCTCGCTCATCCTGCCGGAAAACGGCATGGATGACGTCGCCTTCCAGGCCTTCGCCGAAAGGATCGTGCCCACGGCGCAGGCGGCAGGCATCGCGGTCGTCATCGCCGGCGATACCCGCATCGCCGGCCGCGTCCAGGCCGACGGCATCCATGTCGAGGTCTCCAGCCAGGAGCTCGCCGAGACCATCGAACACTTCCAGGGAAGGATGATGGTCGGCGTCGGTGGCGCCAAGACCCGCGACGATGCGCTGGCGCTCGGCGAGGCGCGGCCCGACTACATTTTCTTCGGCCGCTTCGGTTACGACAACAAGCCGGAGCCGCATCCGCGCAACCTGTCTCTTGGCCAATGGTGGGCCGAGATGATCCAGATCCCGTGCATCGTCATGGCCGGATCCGATCTCGCATCGGTCGAGGCGGTGGCCGCCACCGGCGCCGAATTCGTGGCGCTGTCCAGCGCCGTCTTCGCCGACGGGATCGACCCCAGGGGGGCGATCGCCGCCGCCAATGTGCTGCTCGACGAGACCGCGCCGCGCTTCGAGGATTGACGTGCGCCGGTCTTTGCTTCCCCTCGCGGTTCTGGCCGCGGCCCTTTTGACCGAGGCGGCGGCGGCGGCGCAGACCGTTCCGCTGCCGCAGCCCCGACCGGATGCGGGCGTACCGGACGCAAGCGCGCCGGCTGCAAATGCGCCCGCCGCAGGTGCGCCAACAACCGGCGTGCGTGTCGATAAGCCGATCGCCACGCCGCTGCCGCAGCCCGCCACCACGGCCCCATTGCCTTCGGCGGACGCCATTAATCCCGATCGCTTCGGCGCCAAACCGTCGGATTCGGCCTATGGCGCCTTTCAGCGTGGCCTCTACAAGACCGCCTACAATCTCGCCTTGGTGCGCGCCCAGAACGGGGACCCCGCCGCCCAGACCCTGGTGGCGGAGATCCTGTCGCGCGGGCTCGGCGTACCGCTCAACGCCGCGGAGGCCGCGAAATGGTACGCGCTCGCCGCCGAGCAGGGCGTGCCGGAATCGCAATTCCAGTACGCGCTGATGCTGCTCGACGGCCGCTACGTCAAGAAGGACGAGAAGGCGGCGTATGCGCTGATGCAGGCCGCCGCGGAGGCCGGCAACCGCCTGGCGCAGTTCAATTTCGCGCAATTGCTTGTCCAGCAGGATCCGGGCGACGCCGGCATCGCCAAGGCTGCCACCTATTACGAGCGCGCCGCCGCCACCGGACTGGCCGACGCGCAATATGCGATGGCGCAGATCTACGCCAATGGCGCCGGCGGCAAGCCGCGCGACGATGCCCAGGCGCGTCGGCTGCTGGCGCAGGCCGCCAGGCAGAACTACGATACGGCGCAGGTCGATCTCGCCACATGGATGATCGAGGGGCGCGGCGGCGACCGCGACCTGAAGTCCGGCTTCGGCTGGATGAAACAGGCGGCCGAGGGCGGTAACGTCGCCGCCCAGAATCGCCTCGCCAAGCTCTACATGGAAGGCATCGGCACCGAACCGGACCTGATCCTCGCGGCCGCCTGGTATATCGTTGCCCGTCGCGCCGGACTTATCGATCCCGAAATGGATGATTTCCTCCAGGGCCTCGACGACGGCCAGACCAAGCAGGCGCTGCAGAAGGCGAACCGTTTGCCTTGAGGGCAAGAGGCGCAGGGCGGCGGCGCTGCGTCGCGCTGCTCCCTCCTTGCCTCTCCGGACGATTTGTGGTCTTGGAGGCGCCAAATCGCCGTCGCGGCGGCTCCCTCACTCCGGACCAGCATCATCATGGCCAAGATCAATGGCAACGAAATCCGTCCCGGCACCGTCATCGAGCACGATGGCGGACTTTGGGTCGCGGTCAAGACCAACACCGTCAAGCCCGGCAAGGGCGGCGCCTACAACCAGGTCGAGCTGAAGAACCTCATCAACGGCACCAAGCTCAACGAGCGTTTTCGCTCGGCCGAGACCGTCGAGCAGATCCGGCTCGATCTGAAGGATTTTTCCTTCCTCTATGAGCAGGGCGATGCGCTGGTGTTTATGGACACCGAAAGCTACGAGCAGCTCGAACTGGCGAAGGATTTCGTCGGCGATCGCGCCGCCTTCCTGCAGGACGGCATGATGGTGACGGTCCAGCTCTACGAGGAACGGCCGATCGGCATTTCGCTGCCCGATCAGGTGACGCTGGCCATCACCGAGGCCGACCCGGTGGTGAAGGGGCAGACGGCTGCCTCTTCCTACAAGCCCGCGGTGCTGGAGAACGGCATCCGCGTGCTGGTGCCGCCCTTCATTGCCGCCGGCGAGCGCATCATCGTCGACACCAACGAAATCACTTACGTCCGCCGCGCCGACTAGAGCGCGGGACAGCGGGAAAACAAGATGGCGCGTTCAGCGATCCTCAATGTCATGGTCCAGGCCGCGATGAAGGCTGGCCGTTCGCTGGCGCGCGACTTCGGCGAAGTGCAGAACCTGCAGGTGTCGATGAAGGGGCCAGGCGACTATGTCAGCCAGGCCGACCGCAAGGCCGAGGACATCCTGTTCACCGAACTGTCGAAGGCAAGACCCGGCTACGCCTTCCTGATGGAAGAGCGCGGCGCCATCGAGGGCGAGGATGGCCAGCACCGCTGGATCGTCGACCCGCTCGACGGCACCACCAACTTCCTGCACGGCATCCCGCTCTTCGCCATCTCGATCGCGCTGGAGCGCCAGGGCCAGATCGTCGCCGGCGTCATCTACAATCCGGCGATGGACGAGCTCTACACTGCCGAGCGCGGCGGCGGCGCCTTCATGAACGACCGCCGGCTGCGCGTCGCCGGCCGCACCAAGCTCACCGACGCCGTGATCGGCTGCGGCGTGCCGCATCTCGGCCGTGGCCAGCACGGCAATTTCCTCATCGAACTGCGCAATGTGATGGCCGAGGTCTCGGGCGTGCGTCGTCTCGGTTCCGCCTCGCTCGATCTCGCCTATGTCGCCGCCGGCCGCATGGACGGGTTCTGGGAGGTCGGTCTGTCGGCCTGGGACATCGCTGCCGGCCTGCTGCTGATCCGCGAAGCCGGCGGCTTCGCTTCCGATTTCGAGGGTGGGCAGGAGATGCTGGAGCACGGCTCGGTCGTTGCCGGCAACGAGATCATCCAGCGCGCGCTGCTGAAGACCGTCAAGAAGCCGCTGCCATCTCGTTGACAGGCAAGTCACGTTGACGGGCGCCGCGCTGAAGCGCCGCAGTCGCAAAACGGCAACCAAAGCTTGAAATACTGTCCGGCAGACGCCCAGATGAGGGCCATGCAGGACCGTTCATGAGCGACACCAGGTCACAATCCCAGATCGAGATCCCGTTCGTGGGACGCTGGCATTACTCGCGTGCCGAAGTGATCGCCGACGGCATCGTACATGCGGTGGGCATCGTGCTGGCGATCGCGGCGGGTTCGGCCTTCCTGGCGCTGGCCGCCTTTCATGCCGGCCCCGGCGAGTATGTCGCTGCAGCCTTCTATGTCGCCTCGCTGCTCACCGTCCTGTCGGTGTCGCTGGCTTATAATCTTTGGCCGGTGTCGTCGCCGGCGAAGTGGATTCTGCGCCGCTTCGACCATGCCGCGATCTATCTGTTGATCGCCGCGACCTACACGCCCTTTCTCGCCCAGCTCGACGGCTCCCCGCTCGCCGTCTCGATGATCGTGCTGGTCTGGACGGCAGCGGCCATCGGCATCGCCATCAAGGTGCTTTTCCCCGGCCGCTTCGACCGGCTTGCGATTGTCTTCTACCTCGCCATCGGCTGGAGCGGCATTGTCCTGGTCGGCCCGATGGTGCGGACCTTGCCGACGACATCGATCGCGCTGATCGTTGCCGGCGGCATCGTCTATTCGCTTGGCGTCATCTTCTTCGCCTGGAAGGGGCTGCGCTTCCACAATGCCGTCTGGCATGGCTTTGTCGTCACCGGCGCCGGCTTGCATCTGGCCGCAATGGTCGACTGTCTGGTGATAAACCGGATCTAGAGCGTGATCCCGAAAGTGGGGAACCGGTTTTCGGAAAAGAACAGCTCCAACAAGAAGGTAGAGTCCCATCCCGATTTCCATCGGGGATGGAACAGGCTCTGAGCCCTGGCTCGGCATTATTGCCAACCACCATTCAATTTGGTCACAATTCCGTTTAGAGTTGCCGTCAACCTGATCGGCGGCGCGGCATCGGAAACGGGGTTCGGATGGCTTTTCTCAGATCCTTCGGCATGGGCAGGCGCTCCGACGTTCTGATCTACGATCCGCACAAATTGTCGAGCCCGCAGGTCTTCCTGCTCACCATGGTGATCTTCCTGATCATCGTTGCATTCATCGCCGCTATCCTCACCCGCCAGATCTCGACCGCCTTCGTCACCAATCCCGGCCTCAACGGCCTGATCATCGGCGTGCTGGTGGTCGGCATCCTCTTGGCCTTCGTCCAGGTCGGGCGCCTGTTTCGCGAGGTGCGCTGGGTCAACTCCTTCCGCGCCGGCTCGGAGACCACGGAGCCTGTGCTGCTCGCGCCAATGAAGGCGATGATCGGCCGCTCGTCGACGGTGGCCTTCTCGACCAGCTCGATGCGCACGATGCTCGATTCCATCGCCACTCGCCTCGACGAAAGCCGTGACACCTCGCGCTACCTCGTCGGGCTGCTTGTGTTCCTTGGCCTGCTCGGCACCTTCTGGGGTCTGCTCAACACCATCGGCTCGATCCGAGAAACCATCGAATCGCTCGATCCCGGCACCGGCGACGCCGCCGCCGTGCTCGATTCGCTGAAGCAAGGGCTTGCCGCGCCGCTCGCAGGCATGGGCACGGCGTTTTCGTCCTCGCTGTTCGGCCTCTCCGGCTCGCTTGTGCTCGGCTTCCTCGACCTGCAGGCCGGCCGTGCCCAGACCCGCTTCTACACCGAGCTGGAAAACTGGCTGTCCTCGGTCACCGATCTGTCGCACGATATCGTCGTCTCCGACTCGGCCAGGACCGAGCCCTCCGACGAGATCCGCCTGCTGTCGGAAAGGCTGCGCAGCCTGCAGGAGAATGGCGGCGGCTCCAATCCGCGCGTCGCCACCGCGATGGCCAACCTCGCCGACGGTATTTCGGGCCTGGTCAAGAACATGCGTTCGGAACAGCAGATCATGCGCGACTGGGTCGAAGCGCAGTCCGACGAGCAGAAGGCGATGCGCAACACGCTGGAAAAGATCGCCGACGCGCTGAAGAAGCCGGGAGTGCACTGACGTGGCGCTGGCAAGGCGGCGCGCCGATCGCCGCATCGACTATTGGCCGGGCTTCGTCGACGCGCTATCGACACTGCTTCTGGCGATCATGTTCCTGCTCACCGTCTTCGTGCTGGCGCAGTTCCTGCTCGGCCGCGAGATCTCCGGCAAGGACACGGTGCTCAACCGGCTCAATTCGCAGATCAACGAACTGACCCAGCTTCTGGCGCTGGAGCGCTCTACGACGCAGGACAGGGA
>NZ_RZOT01000031.1:0-19340 GCF_003999085.1 Mesorhizobium sp. M4A.F.Ca.ET.090.04.2.1 | reverse complement strand
GCGGTCCGACCGTCGCGTCCAGCCCGTTGTCGCGCGCCCATTCGTCAATGAGGTCGAGCAGCCGGGCCATCTTGAGATCGGAAAGCGCGCACATGTTGCGCAACGACCCGGCAAACTGCGCCTTGCCGTCTTCGGTGATGCCGGCGAGACGGCCGACGAGCCTGACGCCGCGGTCGAGCAGCGCGTTAAGGTCGAGGGTGGTGCGGTCGGGCGTGCCGGCAAGCTGCAGCGAAGGAACGCGTCGCGCCCGCCTGATGTCGTCGACCTCGTCGTAGCGCTCGTCCAGCACGCCGGCGGCGTCCATCCACCATTCCAGGTCCTTGCCGCGATAGACGCGGGGCGCCCTTATGTGCTCGCCCACCGACAGCGTCACCTGACGCCCCGAACGCTGCAGTTCCTGTGCGATCTGGGTGCCGCTCGACGAGGCGCCCACCACCATCACGCCGCCGTCGGCGACCTGGCCTGGGTTGCGGTAGGACTGCGCCGTCAGCATGGCGACCGACGGCGGCACGCGGGCGGCGAAATCGGGCAGGCGCGCGATGTTGCACGCGCCCGACGCCAGCACGACGGTCCGGCACCGCCACTCGCCGCGGTCCGTGCGCACCAGATATCCGGCATCGTCGGCGCGGACCGAGGTAACGGTCGTATGGGTCCTGACCGGCGCCGAGATCGCCCTGGCATAGGTGCCGAGGAAGTCGATCGCCTCAGGCAGCGTCCGGTAGCCGTCGGGGTCGTCGCCATCATAGCGGAAGCCGGGCAGCCGGCTCTGCCAGTTGGGCGTGAGCAGTCGCAGCGAATCCCATCGCTCGGTGCGCCAGCTATGGGCGATCTCGCCGCGCTCCAGCAGCACATGGTCGATAGCTCGCTCCGCGAGGCAGCGGCTCATCGCGAGCCCCGCGTGCCCTGCACCGACAATCACTGTGGTGACGGAACTAATCGCGACCTCTCATCAGGCGAGTCTACGGCTCGAAGCGCCTTTCAGTTAACCACGACCGTGACGTTCGTCGGATTGGTGACAATGTCATAGACGGCCGACCGCTTCTGCGACTGGGCGACGAGCGCCTCGATGTCCTCGCGCTTGGCGTCGGCGTCGATGTTGTACTTCACCGTGATGCCGCTGAAGCCGTTGCGGACGTCGGCGTCGATGCCGAGAATGCCGGCGAGATCCATGTCGCCCTCGATGGTCGCTTTCACCGACTTCAGCTGGATGTTCCGGTTCTGGGCAACCGCGGCGATGCCGGCGGTCAGGCAACTGGCCAGCCCGACCAGCACGTATTCGACAGGCGTGGCGCCCTGATCCAGGGAAGCGAACACCTCCGGATGGTCGGCGTCGAATGCGAAGGTGGTCTTGCGATGCTGGTCCTGGCCGAGACCGTAAAAACTCTCCACCGTCGAGTGGCTGTGGGTGCCATCCTTCCATTCGCAAGCCGCGCGCCACTTGAATTGCGCGGCCTCCGGGGCATTGGTAAGCGCTTCTTTTGCGGCGAGCAGCGCCTCTACATTGACGCCATTGTCGGCCTGTACTGCGGAAGCCATGATTATCCTCCCTACATTGCACTGGCTCAAAACCCGACCGTTTCACTGACCTCCTGATCAGCTTTGGTCGTGGGCGGGCATGGTATGGGCAGCTAGGCGTTTCGACAAGTTGTTTCCGGCGGGGCAGGGTCGCCCTTCGGAGCCCGTTTCAACTACCCCTAAAATACCTAAGCCTAGCCCCTAGAACTACTCGTTTGCGCCGGCATACCATCGCCGCCACCATCCGGATCGTTGGTGGTTGGCACGGTGGAGGCATTGATGACCGCTCTTGCTCGCAGGCCCTGGGTTCCCGCGCAGTGCGAGGATTTCGTCCAGCGGCTGGCCACGGAAACGAGCGGGCAGGGGAGCGACGTCGTGCTTGCGGCGATCGAGGCGGGCATCGCGCTCAACCGGCGCGTCCATGAGGCCGATTGCGTCAACCTCAATCCGGCGACCAACGTGATGAACCCCAGAGCCGAGGCGGCGCTTGCCTCGGGCCTCGGCTCTCGCCCGTCGCTCGGCTATCCCGGCGACAAATACGAGATGGGGTTGGAGGGCGTCGAGCGCATCGAGGTCATCGCGGCCGAGCTCGCCGCCGAGGTGTTCGGCGCCCGCTATGCCGAGATCCGCGTGCCTTCCGGCGCCATCGCCAATCTCTATGCCTTCATCGCCGCGGCGCGGCCGGGCGACAGCGTGATCGTGCCTTCGCCCGCCGTCGGCGGCCATGTCACGCATCACATGGCCGGCTGCGCCGGGCTCTATGGGCTCGACATCCATACCGCGCCTGTCGACGGCGATGGCTACACGGTCGATGTCGCCGGGCTGCGCGAACTCGCCCTTGAGGTGCGGCCGAAGATGATCACCATCGGCAGCAGCCTCAACCTTCTGCCGCATCCCATCCGCGAGATCCGGACGATCGCCGACGAGATCGGGGCGCTGGTGCTGTTCGACGCGGCGCATCTCTGCGGCATGATCGCCGGCCACGCCTGGCAGCAGCCGCTGGAGGAAGGCGCCCATCTCATGACGATGAGCACCTACAAGAGCCTCGGCGGCCCGCCCTCCGGCCTGATCGTCACCAACGACGCCGATATCGCCGAGAAGCTCGACCGGATCGCCTTTCCCGGCATGACGGCGAATTTCGATGCCGCGAAGTCGGCAGCGCTCGCCATCACACTGCTCGACTGGAAGGCGCATGGCCGCGCCTATGCCGCCGCCATGGCCGGCACGGCGAAGGCGCTGGCTCAGGCGCTTGCCGAGCGCGGCCTGCCGGTGTTCTCGACGGCCAAGGGCCACACCACCTCGCACCAGTTCGCGGTTCAGGCCGCCGAATTCGGCGGCGGGCAGGCGGCGGCGAAGAGGCTCAGGCGGGCCAACATCCTCACCTGCGGCATCGGCCTGCCGATCGCGGCGGTCGACGGCGACATGAACGGCCTGCGCTTCGGCACGCCGGAGATCGTGCGCTGGGGCATGACCGAGAAGGACATGCCCGAGCTTGCCGCGCTCATCGCCAGGGGGCTGCGCGGCAACGATGCGCCGGAAGCGATCGCCGCCGCTGTCAGTGAATTCCGGCGCCGGTTCACAAAACTGCATTTCGTGAACTGAGCACCTGAAAGCGCGGGCGAAGAGCCCGCTTTCTCAAAACACAAAGGGGAATGACATGCGCATGATTCTGCGATTGATGACTGCTGCCCTGATGACGGCCGCCGCCGTCGGTGTCGCCAGGGCCGATATCGTGCTCGGCGTCGCCGGTCCGATGTCGGGGCCGAATGCCGCCTATGGCGAACAGTACCGCGTCGGCGTCAAGGCGGCGGTCGAGCGCATCAACGCCAATGGCGGCGTGCTCGGGCAAAAACTCACCGTCTCGGTCGGCGACGATGTCTCCGATCCAAAGCAGGGCGTCTCGATCGCCAACAAGTTCGTCGCCGATGGCGTGCATTATGTCGTCGGCCACTATAATTCCGGCGTCACCATTCCCGCCTCCGACATCTATGCCGAGAACGGCGTGCTGTTCGTGACGCCGACGGCCACCAACCCGATGGTGACCGAGCGCGGCCTGTGGGACGCTTTTCGCGCTTGTGGCCGTGACGACCAGCAAGGCGCCATCGCCGCCAAATTCGTGCTCGAGCGCTTCAAGGGCAAGAAGGTGGCGATCGTCGACGACAAGTCGACGGCGGGCAAGGGTCTCGCCGACGAGATGGCGCGCGCCTACAACGCCGGCGGCGGCAGGCCGGTGCTGCAAGAGGAAATCAACCCTGGCGAGAAGGACTACAGCCCACTCGTCGCCAGGATCAAGCAGTCGGGCGGCGAGCTTGTCTATTATGGCGGCCAGCACACCGAGGCCGGGCTGATCGTGCGCCAGATGCACGACCAGGGCGTCACCACCATCCTGATGGGCGGCGACGGCATCTCCAACAGCGAGTTCGGCGCCATCGGCGGCGAGGGGGCTTTGGGCACGCTGATGACGTCCTTTCCCGATCCGGCCACCTTCGCCGAGGCCAAGGATGCGGTCGCCGACCTGAAAGCCAGGAACGTACCGACCGAAGCGGTGACGCTATACGCCTATGCAGCCACGCAGATCCTTGCCGAGGCGATCGCCCGTGCCAAGGCCGACGATCCGAAGGCCGCATCCGACTATCTCCATTCGGGTGCAAGCATTTCGACAGTGCTCGGCACCATCTCCTATGACGCCAAGGGGGATATCAAGCAGCCGGGCTTCGTCGTATTTGAGTGGCGGAAGGTCGACGGCAAGCTGACCCCGGTGGCCCTCAAATAGATTATTCGCGCCGGCGGGGTAACGGCCGCCGGCGCTTCCTTGGGAAAAAGCCGGAATGGCCGTCAATCCGCCGCGTCCGCGCATGCCGCCGCTCAACGCGCTCCGCTCCTTCGAGGCGGCGGCTCGTTACGAAAGCTTCGCCAAGGCGGCGGACGAGCTCAGCGTCACGCCGGCGGCGGTGTCGCATCAGGTCAAGGCGCTGGAGGCCTGGCTCGGCGCGCCGCTGTTCGTGAGGCATGCGCAGGGGCTGCATCTCACCGACGCCGGCCGCGCCGCTCTGCCTGCCTTCTCCACCGCCTTCGACGCTATGGGGCTGGCCGTGCAGGAACTGCGCATCGCGGCGCCCCGGCCGCAGGTCAGCATCGCGGCGCTGCCTTCGATCGCGCAGCTGTGGCTGGCGCCGCGCCTGCCGGCGCTGCGCGCGGCATTGCCCACGCTGCGCCCCTCCATCCACGCGCTGGAGGAGCCGCCGGATTTCCGCCGCGAGCCTTTTGATCTCGCCATCTTCCTGACCAGGCAGGCACCGGTCGGCGGCCGCGCTTGCAAGTTCTCAGATGATGTCATCTTTCCGGTGTGCGCGCCGGCGCTGGCCCGGCAGTTGAAGACGCCGGCCGATCTCGCCGCGCAGCTTCTGTTGTGGGACACGACCTGGACCGGCGACTGGGCCCTGTGGTTCGAGGCCGCCGGCCTGAAGGGGCCGTCGATCGATTCCGGCTCCGAATTCTCGCTCTACAGCATGGCGCTGCAGGCGGGCGACGGCGCCGGCGTGCTGATGGGCCATGAGGCGCTGGTGTCGCGCGCGCTTGCCGGCGGATCGCTGGTGGCGCCGTTCGAAAAGCGCGTGCCGACCGGCTTCAGCCTTTCGATCCTGGCGCCCGACCGATCACCCGCCCACGCCGCCGCGGCGATCGACTGGCTGCTGGCGGAGCCGCCGTCTCCATCCGCACCTTGACCAGCGTCGCCGCCGCGTGGCCGGCAGCGGCGATGTAGTCGGGATTGTGGTGGATCAGCATGCTGGAGAAGGCGCCGTCCATCAACAGAACGATCTCGCGCGCCAGCATGTTGGGCTCTCTGACCTTATGGCTTGAAAGCTCTCCGGCCAGCCACTTTTCGAAATTGGTCTTGTGGCGCGACCCGGATTTGACTGCAGGGTGTCCGGGCATCGCCGCGAGCTCGGCGGCCGTGCGCAGGTAGCCGCAGCCTCTCCACTTCGGGTGCTTTGCCACCCGCGCCAGATTGGTGAAGATCGCCGCGACCTTCCTGTCGACGCCGCCCTCGGCGGCTTCGAACCAGCCGGCCATCTGCTTGATGTTGGGCTGGTCGCGGCCATCGAGATAGGCGGCGATCAAATCGTCCTTGCTTCTGAAGTGGTAGTAGAGCGTGCGCTTCGTCAGCCCCGCCTTCTCGGCCACTGCGTCGACGCTGACGCGGCCGACCCCCTCGGCATAGAAGAGTTTCGTCGCCGCATCGACGAGGCGTTTGCGAGTTGGGCTGGTGGGTTCGCTCATGCCATCAAGTATACTGACTAGTGAATATACAGACAATCCGAAAACTGATCCCTTTCGCTCCGTTCCATACCGGAGAGAAAGAACATGACCGAGTTGGTGCTTTGCGAAAGCCGCGATCGCGTCGCTGTGCTGACGCTCAATCGCCCGGAGAAACTCAACGCCTTGAATTACGCCCTGATCGATCGCCTGCTCGATATGCTCGACAGGATCGAGACCGACGATGCGGTTCGCGCCGTCATCCTCACGGGGGCGGGCGAGCGCGCCTTCTCTGCCGGCGCCGACATCCACGAATTCTCAGTCAGTGTCGCCGCAGGCGCTGATGTCGCGCTGCGCGACTTCGTCATGCGCGGCCAGCGGCTGACGGCGCGGCTCGAAGCGTTCCGCAAGCCGGTCATCGCCGCCGTCAACGGCATCGCCTTCGGTGGCGGCTGCGAGATCACCGAGGCGGTGCCGCTGGCCATCGCCAGCGACCGCGCCTTGTTCGCCAAGCCGGAGATCAACCTCGCCATGCCGCCGACCTTCGGCGGCACGCAGCGCCTGCCGCGGCTTGCCGGCCGCAAGCGGGCTCTGGAACTGCTTTTGACGGGCGAGGCCTTTTCGGCGGCGCGCGCGGTGGAACTCGGCCTCGTCAACAGGATCGTGCCGCAAGCCGAGCTGATGCCGGCAGCACACGATCTCGCGCGCCGCATCATCACGCATTCGCAGGCGGCGGTGGCCAGCATCCTCACCGCGGTGGCGCGCGGCATCAATCTCAGCATAGCCGAGGGCCTGCTGGTCGAGGCCGAGCAGTTCGCTCGCATAGTCCCGACCGCCGACCTGCGCGAGGGCCTCGACGCCTGGATCGAGCGCCGCAAGCCCGCCTATGACGGCTCATGGACGCACATCACCCGGCCAAGCGAGGCAAGGCGCGCCTCGCTGGCCATGGACCGCTTGGCGGATCAGGGCGAAACGGCGACACGGCCCTTCATGTTGGGATGGAAGCGGCAGAAATAGTCGACCGCCCCGGCTTCCGTGAGAGTCATCCTTCCCCTCGACTTCGGCGGGATCATCGCCTCCCAACCGCCCTTCACCGTGGCCGTGTGGGCCAACCCATCCTTGTTCACCCATTCGACCGTGTCGCCGACCTTGGCCTCGACGCTTGCTGGCGAAAAAACAAGCTTGTCGATCGTTACCGTGATCGTGGCTGCGGACGCCGGGCTGGCGGTGAGCGCCAGCGCCAGCGCCGCTAATGCCGGCCGTGTCAGCGCCGTCATTTCAGGCTGCCGGCGACATGCTCGGCATGCTGCTGATGCCCCTGGAAGATCTTCAGCCCGGTTTCCAGCAGGCTCTTCAACTCGGCATTGCTCGCCGACGGGATGAGCAGGGTCTCCAGCGCCCCGTTGACCTGCTTGTGGTAGGCCACCTCATTCTCGACATAGGCCTTGTCGAAGGCCGCGCCGTCGAGCTTCGCGAGCTTGCCGCGTTCTTCTGCCGCCGCCTTGGCCAGCGCCTGGCTCGTGGCGTTGTCCTCCGGCGTGACATTGAGCTTCTTGACCAGGTCGAGCGCCTGCTTGTTCACCGCCTCATGGTCGCGCACCATGTCGTTGGCGAAATCCACGACCTCCTTGGTCTTGGACTTCTCGATCGCCAGCTTCGCCGCCTCGATGTCGATCGTGCCCGCCGTGTAGGCGATGTGGGCGATCTGCGGATCGGTCGGCTTGTCGGCGGCCTGCGCCAGCGGCGCTGCGCCGAGCATGAGCAGGGCGGCGAGGGCAACGGTCGGTCGGGTAAGCATGGCATCTCCTTCGCCCGGTGGTGCCGGGCTCGCGTTCTTCGGTTAACGCTGATTGGATGCGGGAAGGGCCGAAACGTTCCCGGGAATCAGCCTTCGATCCCCAGTCTTTTCATCACCGCCTCGGTCAGCCGCTCGCAGCGGCGGCCGGCGAAGGGGAAGGCGTCGAGCAGCACCGGGCCGATCTCGTCGTCCAGCGCCTTGCGCACCAGGGCGCGCGCCCGGTGCAGCCTGGTCTTGACGGTCTCGGGCTTGACGCCAAGCAGGTCGGCGGTCTCGTCCATGCTGAAGCCCTCTATGACGCGGGCTACGAACACGCTGCGGTAGACGTCGGGCAGGCTGTCGGTCGCCCGTTCGACCAGTGCGAGGATCTGCCGCTGCGCCATCGTCCGCTCCGGATCGTCGCTGGGGTTTAGAGGGAAGCGGATGATCTGCGCCTCCGGGTTTTCGGGCAGCGCCACGATCCGTTTTCGCTTGCGCAGCCGACCGAGCGCCTCGTTGATGACGATGCGCGACAGCCAGGTCGAGAGCGAGGATCCGCCACGAAAAGTTGAAAGATTGGCGAAGGCCCGCACATAGGCCTCCTGCACGATGTCCTCGGCCTCGGCGTCGTTGCGCACAACGCCGCGCGCGATGCGGTAGAGACGCTGGTTGTTAGCCTTGATGATGGCGCGGCAGGCCTCCGCCTCGCGCGCCAAGGCGCGACGCACCAGCGCCATGTCGCCGGACAGGCTTTCCGCCCCTGCCGGCGCCGCTACGGGCGTTGCGAGCTTGTGCATTGCGAGCCGATCTCCCGAACAGATGCCTGATCGGGGCATTGGATGCGCCTTGCCGGCAAAAGGTTCCCGGAATTCGGCGGTGTTCGGCGGCGATATTACGCCGCCGCCCGCGCCGTGTCTGCGCCGCGCACCCGCGCTGCCGCCGCCAGCAGGTCGGTCTGGGTGATCAGGCCGAGGATACGCCGCTCGGCATCGACGATCACCACCGCATGACTGCGCCCGTCGGTCAGCACTGGCAGCAGGCTCATCGCCGGCGTGTCGGGCGAGGCGGTGCCGACCTTCGACATCACGCCCTTCACCGTGTCGGTGGCTTTCGTCAGCTCGCGCAGGCCGACGGCGCCCACCAGCCTGGCTTCGGCGTCGACCACCGGCAAGGTACGGATATTGTGGTCGAGCAGTTGCTGGCGCGCCGCGTCGGCTGTGGCGTCTTCGGGCACAGAGATCACGTCGCGGGACATGATGTCTGAGCAAAGCAGCGTCCGGTGCGAGCGCACCATGGCCTGCAGTTCGACCTGGCGCAGCAGCCGTTCGAGGTCGTCGCGGTCGATGTCGAAGGTCTCGTCGAGCGTGGCCAGCGCCGCGTCGATATCCTCGGGCCGGAAGCCGACGCGCTCCTGTGGCGGCGGATCGGCGGTGCCGTGGCTGTTGGCGGCGGGCGCGACGACATGCGGATAGTTGCGCCGCGCCAGCCGGTGGAAGAGGAAGCCGAGCGTGACCAGAAGGGTCGAATTCAGCGCCACCGGCACGAAGGGGAACAAAAAGCCGGCGCTGACCACCGCCGGGCCGCCAAGCACGGCGGTGAGCGCGGCGGCGCCGCCCGGCGGATGCAGGCAGCGGGTGAACGACATGGCGGCAATGGCGAGCGCCACCGCAAGGCCGGACGCGATCACCGGGTCGTGCACGAAGTGCGCCACGGTCACGCCGACCAGTGCCGAGATCGAATTGCCGCCGGTGATCGACCAGGGCTGCGCCAGCGGGCTTGCCGGCACCGCAAAGAGCAGCACGGCCGACGCCCCCATCGGTGCCACCAGCAGCGCCACATGCGGGCCGCCGCCCATTGCCAGCCCGCTGATCACGCCGGTCAGCGCGATGCCGATCGTGGCGCCGATGCAGGCAAGCAGCCGCTCGCGCAGCGTCGCGCCGGCAAGGATGGGGACAAAAAGGCGAAACGCCATGGCAGATCCTGAAACGCAAGAGAGATTGCGGCGCCCGCAATGCAGCCGCGGCCGCGAATTTGGAAGCCAAACCAATCCGCATATTCGCGGTTGCGGAGAATACTATTGCGCGACGCGGGTTGGGGGCTATCGCCTGCGGCCTTCGCTTTCTCAATCGCGCCAAGGCCTTGCGGCCGTGTGCGGAATCCATCCCTCAGGGTTCCCGCTCGCAGGTCAGGTCGCCGCCGCCGCAAGCCCGCGCAATAAGTCGGCCTTGAGATCGTCGACGTCCTCAAGCCCGACTTGCAGGCGGATCAGCGGCCCCTCATAGGAGCGCTTGGCTATGGTGCGGTCGCCGAGGAAGACCGGTACGGCGAGGCTCTCATAGCCGCCCCAGGAATAGCCGAGGCCGAAGATCTTCAGCGCGTCGAGGAAGGCGTGCTGCGCTTTCTGCCCGCCACCCTTGAGGACGATCGAGAAGATGCCGCTCGAGCCGCAGAAGTCGCGCTTCCACAGCACGTGGTCCGGGTGGCTCTCCAGCGCCGGATGCAGCACCTGCGCCACGCCTGGCTGCCCCTCCAGCCAGAGCGCTAGCGCGAGCGCGCTCTTCTGGTGATGCTCAAGCCGAACCCCCATCGTGCGCAGGCCGCGCAGTACCTGATAGATGTCGTCGGGCCCGGAACAGCAGCCCAGTGTGCAAAAACCTTCGTAGAGTTGTTTCCAGTACGTCTCGTTGGCCGAGACGGTGCCGAGCAGCACGTCCGAATGGCCGGCCGGGTATTTCGTCGCCGCATGGATCGAGATGTCGACGCCATGGTCGAGTGGCTTGAAATAGAGCGGCGTCGCCCAGGTGTTGTCCATCATGACGATGGCGCCCGCCTGATGCGCCGCTTTGGCGATCGCCGGTATGTCCTGCACCTCATAGGTGTTCGACCCCGGCGATTCCGTGAACACCACTTTGGTGTTGGCCTTGATCAGCGCGGCGATGCCGGCGCCGATATGAGGGTCGTAATACTCCACTTCGATGCCCAGGCGCTTCAGCATCGTGTCGGCGAAATGCCGTGTCGGGTGGTAGACGCTGTCAACGATCAAGAGATGGTCGCCGCACGCGAGGAAGGTGAGCAGCGGCACCGTCACCGCGGCGAGGCCCGAGGGCACGGCGATTGTGCCGGCCGAGCCCTCCAGCGCGTCGACCGCAAGCGTCAGCGCGTCCATGGTCGGCGTGCCGCGCGTGCCGTAGGTGTATTTCTGGCTGCGTGCCGCCATCGACGCCGCATCGGGATAGAGCACCGTCGAGGCATGCACGACCGGTGGATTGACGAAGCCGAAATAGTCGCGCGGATTGTTGCCGGAATGGGCAAGCCGCGTGTTGATGCCCAGTTCGCTGCTGTCTTTTGCCATATCTCTTGCCTGTGGTGGGGGTGATGCCAGCCATAATGCGGCGGCCCGGGCCGCGCAACCGCCCGGCGTCCGCCAGGCGGCAGTGTTTCGATGTGCCAAATCCGTGCCGGGCGGACGGCGAGGGAGCCCAGCCTTGGCGCCGGGACGCTCGGACTTTGATCCGACTATCAGGCTTGTTGGGAAAGTTATATAATTACGTCCTAATATAGAATCATTGCCGGGTTGCCTCGCTGCGGGCCGGACGATTTACCGGCCGCGGGTCCAGTCTTCCCCGCAATGCAGGCATTTCGTGCCAGCCAAGGGGAGGACTGCGATGACCGACGTCAAATGGATGATCAAGGCGCGCGAATTCACCAACTGCAACTGCGCCTATGGCTGCCCGTGCCAGTTCAACGCCCTGCCGACGAATGGGTTCTGCCAGGCCGTGGCGGGCGTGGAAATCGAACACGGCTATCACGGCGACACCAAGCTTGACGGCTTGCGCTTTGCCGGAATCTTCCGTTGGCCGGGCCCGATCCATGAGGGCGGGGGCGAGGCAGCGGTCGTCATCGACGAACGGGCCACCGAAGCGCAGCGCAACGCGTTGCTTCGCATCCTGAGCGGCCAGGACACCGAACCCGGCGCGACCATCTTCCAGGTCTTCTCGACCACGCTGGAGAAGGTGCACGATCCGATCTTCGCCGCCATCGACCTCAGCATCGACATCGATGCGCGCACGGCCCGGATGGACGTGCCCGGCGTGACGTCCGGTCACGGCGAGCCGATCAAGAACCCCGTCACCGGCCAAGAGCATCGGGTGCGCATCGACCTGCCGCACGGCTTCGAATACGCGCTCGCAGAGGCCGGGCGCGGCTGGACCAGGGCATCGGGCCCGATCAAGTTCGAATTGGCCGACAGTCACAGCCACTTCGCCATCATGCATATGACGCAAAGCGGCGTGGTGCACTGAAATCGCATGAGCGACACGGCCCTCGAAGCGGTGCTGCGGCGTGACCGCGCGGTCGTTGCCGCATCGCTCGTGGTGATTGCCGTGCTCGCTTGGGCCTATGTGTTTTGGCTCGCCGCCTCCATGGGCATGCCCGCCACGCCCAGTGAGACCGGCGGCGACATGGCCGGCATGAACACGTCTATGAGTGGCATGGACATGCCTGGCATGGACATTGGTGCGGCGGTCGCGCCGGCCATCCGCGCCTGGACGGTGGCCGATTTCGTTTTCATCTTCGCCATGTGGTCGGTGATGATGGTTGGCATGATGACACCATCGGTCGCGCCGATGCTGCTGCTCTATGCCGGCGTCGGCCGCAAAGCCGGGGCGAGCGGCCGGCCCATCGCCTCGACAGGGTGGTTCTTCGCTGGCTATCTGCTGGTCTGGGTGGCCTTCAGCCTTGCGGCCACAGGCGCGCAATGGCTGCTGGGCCGTCTCGCTTTGCTGGACCCGACGATGGCGACCAACAGCGGCATCCTCGGCGGCGTCATCCTGATTGCCGCCGGCCTCTACCAATGGACGCCGGTGAAGGGCGTCTGCCTCAGCCAATGCCAGGCGCCGATCGCCTTCCTGACCAGTCATGGCGGCTTCCGCACCGCGCCGCTCGGCGCGCTGCGGCTGGGTATCGCGCACGGCGCCTATTGCCTCGGCTGTTGCTGGGCGCTGATGGCGCTGCTGTTCGTCGGCGGCGTCATGAACGTGCTGTGGGTCGCCGGCATCGCCATCCTCATCCTGCTGGAGAAGACCGTCCCGGCCGGCCGGGTGATTCCGCGGATCTCCGGCACCCTGATGGTGGCCATCGGCGTCTGGTTGCTTACCCAGTGATTGTCCGTGTGCTGCTCATCATACATGTTGATCTGCATCGATGAATGCAGCCGGCCGTCCGGTTCGCCAAGGTGCGGTTGCCGGCGAGGTTTTCCCCAAGAAAACAAGAATAAACGCCAGCCTGATCATTGCCGGTGTTGGGCTCATGCGGGTGGCCGGACTTTGCCGACTTTGTTTGCGGCCGTGGCAAATTTACGGGCGCGTTTGTCTGCAATTCGGGCATTTCCGGCAATCGGATTTCAAACGCGTTGGAATTCGGTCATTTCCCTTGACCTCACAGGAATAATCGCCTTCGATGCAGTTCGTGAATGGGAGGCAGCGCGTCGGTTGCGATGCGGGGTCCGGGAGTGGCCGGAAGGGAGCTGCGTTCACGCGGGAAAAGATCAGGGTCGCCTGAGAACAGGGTCACCTGTAAAACAGAAAAGGGTCTGTGGGTCATGAAACATATTGCATTCGGCATTCTCGGCGCCGCCGCGCTTGGGTTTACAGCATCGGCGGCTTCGGCCGGCACGCTCGACACCGTCAAGCAGAAGGGCTTCATCCAGTGCGGCGTCTCGACCGGTCTGGCCGGCTTCTCGGCGCCGGACGACAAGGGTGACTGGCAGGGCATCGACGCCGATTTCTGCCGCGCCGTCGCGGCCGCCGTCTTCGGTGACGGCTCCAAGGTCAAGTTCACGCCGCTCAGCGCCAAGGAACGCTTCACCGCGCTGCAGTCGGGCGAGGTCGACATCCTGTCGCGCAACACCACCTGGACGATCAACCGCGACACCGCGCTCGGCCTGAACTTCATCGGCACCACCTACTATGACGGCCAGGGCTTCATGATCAACGCCAAGAAGCTGCCCGGCGTGAATTCGGCGCTGCAGCTTTCGGGCGCCGCCGTCTGCGTGCAGAGCGGCACCACGACCGAGCTCAACCTTGCCGACTACTTCAAGTCGAACAAGATGGAGTACAACCCCGTCGTGTTCGAGAAGCTGGAAGAGGTCAACGCCGCCTATGACGCCGGCCGCTGCGACGTCTACACCACCGACCAGTCGGGCCTCTACGGCATCCGCCTGACGCTGGGCGCCCCGGCCGACCACGTCGTGTTGCCCGAGATCATCTCCAAGGAGCCGCTCGGCCCGGCCGTGCGCCAGGGCGACGACCAGTGGTACCACATCGTCAAGTGGACCTATTTCGCGCTGCTCGACGCCGAGGAACTCGGCATCACCAAGGCCAATGTCGAGGAGATGAAGGCCTCCGACAATCCTGAGATCAAGCGCGTGCTCGGCCAGGAGGCGGACACCAAGATCGGCACCGATCTCGGCGTCTCCAACGACTGGGTCGTGAATATCGTCAAGGCTGTCGGCAATTACGGCGAAGTGTTCGAGCGTAACGTCGGCTCGGGCAGCCCGCTCAAGATCGCGCGCGGCATCAACGCGCTCTGGACCAAAGGCGGTCTGCAATACGCTCCGCCGATCCGCTGATCGAAATGTGATCCGGGAGGCAGGTTGTCTGCCTCCCGGTTTCTCTTTCCAGGGGACGGTCGCATGGCATCGCAGGAAATCCTTCGCGAGGAGCCGAGCAGGGCTTCCTTCATCAATGACCCTAAGGTACGCAGCCTCTTCTTCCAGACGCTGGTAATCGTCATTCTGTTCGGCTCGGTCTGGTGGATCGTGCAGAACGTCATCGACAATCTGGCACGTCTGCATATCGCCTCCGGCTTCGGCTTCCTCAAGGGACGCGCCGGCTTCGACATCTCGGACACACCGATCGCATACACGTCGGACTCGACCTATGGCCGCGCCATTATTGTCGGGCTGATCAACACGATCATCGTCGCCGTCGCCGGCATCATCACCGCCACGATCATCGGCTTCATCGTCGGCATCGGTCGTCTGTCGCAGAACTGGCTGATCCGCAAGATCTGCACGGTCTATGTCGAAATCTTCCGCAACATCCCGCCGTTGCTGGTCATCTTCTTCTGGTATTCCGGCGTGCTCGCCGTGCTGCCGCCGCCGCGCGAGAGCTACAACCTGCCCTTCGGCTCCTTCCTCAACCAGCGCGGCTTCTATTTCCCGCGCGCCATATGGGGTGACGGCTCCTGGCTGATCCTGGTCGCCTTCCTCCTCGGCCTCGCCATGGCTTGGTTCGTCGCCCGTACGGCACGCCAGCGGCAGATGACAACCGGTCAGCAATTCCCGGTGTTCTGGACTTCGATAGCGCTGATCGCCGGCCTGCCGCTGCTTGCCTACGCTCTCAGCGGCTTCCCGCTGAGCTTTGATTTTCCGAAGCAATCGACCTTCAACCTGACTGGCGGCTTCCAGGTCAAGCCGGAATTCCTTTCGCTCTATCTGGCGCTGTCCTGCTACACGGCGGCCTTCATCGCCGAGATCGTGCGTGCCGGTATCAGGGGCGTCAGCAGAGGCCAGACCGAGGCGGCCGGGGCGCTGGGGCTGCGCTCAGGCCCGATCCTGCGGCTGGTCGTGGTGCCGCAGGCCATGCGCATCGTCATCCCGCCGCTGACCAGCCAGTATCTCAACCTGACCAAGAACTCCTCGCTGGCGATCGCCATCGGCTATCCCGATCTCACCGCCACCGCCGGCACGGTGCTCAACCAGACCGGCCAGGCGGTGGAGGGCGTGCTGATCATGATGATCGCCTATCTGGTGCTGAGCCTCGTGACCTCCGCGGTCATGAACGTCGTCAACGCCAGAATGGCACTGGTGGAGAGGTAGGGTCATGCAGGAACACGATATGTCCTGGGTGCGCACCGAGATGGCTCTTGCCCAGCCGGCGCCGCCAAGCGAACGCGGGCTCTATGCCTGGGTACGCAAGAACCTGATCGCCACCCCCGGCGACACCATCCTGACCATCCTCGGCATTCTCATCGTCGCCTGGATCCTGCCGCAGGTCATAAACTGGGCCCTGCTCAGCGCCCAGTGGACGGGTTCGGACCGCACCGTCTGCGCCACCGTCTCGCAGGGCGGCATCCAGCCGGACGGCTGGAGCGGCGCCTGCTGGGCCTTCGTCAACGCCAAGTTCGGCCAGTTCATGTTCGGCCGCTATCCGATCGAGGAGCGCTGGCGGCCGATCCTCGTCGCCATCCTGTTCGTGGCGCTGCTGGTGCCGATGCTGATCCCGCGCGTGCCACGCAAGGGGCTGAACGCCATCTTGCTTTTCCTGGTTCTGCCGATCGTCTCGTTCTTCCTGCTGCTCGGCGGCGTGTTCGGCCTGCCGCATGTCGAGACCTCGCTGTGGGGTGGTCTGCTGGTCACGCTCAGCCTGTCCTTCGTCGGCATCGCTGTCTCGCTGCCGCTTGGCACGGTGCTGGCGCTCGGTCGGCGCTCAAAGATGCCGATCATCAAGATGCTGTGCGTGATCTTCATCGAGACGGTGCGTGGCATTCCGCTGATCACGGTGCTGTTCTTCGTCAGCGTCATGCTGCCGTTGTTCCTGCCGGAGGGCGTCACCTTCGACAAGTTCCTGAGGGCTCTGATCGGTGTGTCGCTGTTTGCCGCCGCCTATATGGCGGAGGTGGTGCGCGGCGGCCTGCAGGCGATCCCGAAAGGGCAGTACGAAGGCGCCGATTCGCTCGGCCTCGGCTACTGGCAGAAGATGGGGCTGATCGTGCTGCCGCAGGCGCTGAAGCTGGTTATCCCCGGCATCGTCAACACCTTCATCGGCATGTTCAAGGACACCAGCCTGGTGCTGATCATCTCGATGTTCGACCTGCTCGGCGTCGTCAAGCAGAACTTCTCCGACGCCAATTGGGCGACACCGCAGACCGCGAAGTCCGGCCTGGTGTTCGCCGCTTTCGTGTTCTGGCTGTTCTGCTTCGGTATGTCGCGCTATTCAATGTACACGGAACGCCGGCTCGACACCGGCTACAAACGCTGATGCATGTCGCCCAAAAGTGTTTAGCGGTTTTGGGGTAACGACATGCATCAAACACAACGATAAGGGGAATTGGCCATGACCACCGAAAACGCCGTCAGCGCGGAAGACCTCAAGGTCGATGCCAAGAAGATGCACATCTCGACCACCGATGTCGCCATCGACATCGTCGGCATGCACAAATGGTACGGCGAGTTCCATGTGCTGAAAGATATCAATCTGAAGGTGATGCGCGGCGAGCGTATCGTCATCTGCGGCCCGTCCGGCTCCGGCAAGTCGACCATGATCCGCTGCATCAACCGGCTGGAGGAGCACCAGAAGGGCAAGATCATCGTCGACGGCAAGGAACTGACCAACGATCTGAAGAAGATCGACGAGGTGCGCCGCGAGGTCGGAATGGTGTTTCAGCACTTCAACCTGTTCCCGCATCTGACGATCCTGGAGAACTGCACGCTGGCGCCGATCTGGGTGCGCAAGACGCCGAAGAAGCAGGCGGAAGAGATCGCCATGCATTTCTTGAAGCGCGTGAAAATTCCGGAGCAGGCCAACAAATATCCCGGTCAGCTCTCCGGCGGCCAGCAGCAGCGCGTGGCGATCGCCCGCTCGCTGTGCATGAACCCGCGCATCATGCTGTTCGACGAGCCGACCTCGGCGCTCGATCCCGAAATGATCAAGGAAGTGCTGGAGACGATGGTGGGTCTGGCCGAGGAAGGCATGACGATGCTTTGCGTCACCCATGAGATGGGCTTTGCCCGCAAGGTCGCCAACCGGGTGATCTTCATGGATCAGGGCCAGATCGTCGAGCAGAACACGCCGGCCGAGTTCTTCGATCACCCGCGCCATGAGCGCACGAAGCTCTTCCTGTCGCAGATCCTGCATTGAGTTTTCCACGCCGTTGGGAGAGCCCGGCCGCAATGCGGCCGGGCTTTTTTCATGTGCACCGCCCGACGCTATCTGTCGTGAGGCCGCAAAGGTGTCATCGTTGAGAAAGGTCTGGCGTCTCCTTGTTGGCCTGCTGGCCGCCATCGTGCTTGCCGCGGCGCTCGGCACGCTGGTACCGCGCCCGCTTTGGCCGGCGGCCGCCGCGGGCGAGGGCAGCAGGCACATACTGGTGCTGAGCAACCCGATCCACACCGATATCGCCATCCCCGTCGATGAGGAGGTGCGCCGGCGCTTCCATTTCCTCACCGATGCCGGCATTCCCGCCGATGCTCCCGAGGTCCGCTATATCGTCTTCGGCTGGGGCGGTCGTGCCTTCTACCTGGAAACGCCGAGGTGGTCGCAGGTCAAGGCGGTGCCGGTCCTCAAGGCGCTGACGCTGGACGCCTCGGTGATGCATGTCGACATCGCCGGCACGATTGCCGAGCCGCATTCCGACGTCGCTGGCTTCGACATCGGCGAGGATCGCTTCGCCGCGCTCCTCGACTACATCGCGGCGAGCTTCCGCCGGGGACCGGACGGCCCGATGGTCATCGACAATGCGGGCTATTCCCGCTTCGACCGCTTCTACGAGGCCAACGGCCATTTCAACGCGCTGGTCGGCTGCAACACCTGGACGGCGGCCGCGCTGCGCACCGCCGGCCTGCGCACCGGCTGGTGGAACCCGCTGCCGGTGTCGCTGGGGTGGTCGATGAGGTTGTATGATTAGCTAGCCGGCTTTACGGCCCCGCTTCGTCACATATTCGCGCAATGCCTTGTTGATAGCGCTTTGATAGCCGCGCCCATCTGGCGTGTGCCTCTTGAACCAGGCAACGAGATCGGAATCGAGACGAAGAGTCAGCTGCTGCTTGATCGGTTTGAAGTACGGATTTCGAACAGCGTTCTGCCAGAACTCTTGCGCTAGTTCTGGGATATCACTTGTATCGACATCGTTCTCCGGGCGCGCCTTCAAAGCCGCGATTTCTGACTTCTGGGCTTCCGTCAGCGGAGGCGGATTTGTCGGATCAAAATTATATCGAACGACTTTGCGCATAACGTCTTCTTTCTCCCGGCGTGGCGCGCCGCGCGGAAATGATCCGGCTGCCAGCGGTATTCGCCATCCTCGACTCTGTCCTGCTCCACCAGCGCGAAGGGATCTGAGAAAACGCGAACGGCAGTTTCAAAACTCACGCCATGTTTGCGCAGATTTGACCTAGCCTTTTCCGTATCCCATTCAAATCGCAATTCTGCCATGTGGTGTAACCGCAAAAATGTAACTACAAATAGTCATTACGTCAAGGTCGGCGGGTCTCAAAGTCCTACCGCCTCACAACCTCCCACCCGTACAGCCAGTCCAGATCCGCCGCGAGTTTCTCCGCCGGCCGCGTCGCCAGCACCAGGTTCCGCGCGATCGCCACCGGCCCCCAGGCGTGCCAGGCAAGCCGGTTGAGCGCGCCGCGCCTCAGCACCTTCTCGACGCGCGGCCGCCTGAGGTTCTCCCAGGTGGCAAGCCCCTGTCGCAAGTCGGCAGGGAAGTCGGCGATCACGCCGGCAAGCATGGCGGCGTCTTCTATTCCCATGGCGGCGCCCTGCGCCGCGAACGGCGTCATTGCATGCGCTGCATCGCCGATGAGCGCGATCCCGTCTTGCATCGTCCAGCGCTGTTGCTCGACCGTGTGGATCGGAAACGCCGTCCACGGGCCGGCCAGCGCGACAAGCCTTGCCAGCGCCGGTGCCGTGCCGCGCATGGCGCCCGAGAGGATGGCCGGGTCGGCATGGCCGGACCAGCCTTCCGCGATGCGCTCGCCCTTGGTGAAGGCCGCGAGGTTGAAGGC
>NZ_RZOT01000319.1:0-6951 GCF_003999085.1 Mesorhizobium sp. M4A.F.Ca.ET.090.04.2.1 | reverse complement strand
GATCAGGCGCAACCTCCGGATGGGCAGCTTCAACCGAAGGTACCGATGGGCTTTGCCCAGGCGCTGGCGCCGGCGGAGCCGGCTCAACCGCCGACAGCAGCAGCGCCTCGGCGCGCACGAAGCCGACCCGCTCGCTCCAGCCCCTGCCGAAGGTCGGCCATGTTGGCAGCCGCTTGAGAAACGCCAGGCGTGCGTCGCAAAGTGCGTCGATGACAACGCCGGCGGGCCGGGCCCTGGCGGCGCCGAGCGTCGCCGGACCGATGCGCCCGTCCTGGGTGACGCCGACGATCGCCTGAAGGTAGTTCGCCGCCCTGGCCGGGCCGCTGTTCACCGCGAAGTCGAACACGGCATAGTCGACGCCGGCGGGAAGTTCGGCGCCGGCCACGGCATCCCAATAGAAGCGCCGGTACAGGCGGAATTCCTCGAACCAGGCGAGCAGCGTCGAAAACACCTTGAGGCGGCCGGATTGCATGCGGTCGAGCATCTCCATCAGCCCGGCCTCGACCGAGACCGAGCCGTCGGCGAAGCGGGCGTGGCTGGCGAGCATGTTCAGCCCATGCGCGGCATATTGTTTTGCGAGCGCCACGCCGGCGCCTTCCAGCGTTTCGCGGCGGCCGTCGCGCGGCCAGGTGAAGGGCAGCCATTCGCCCCACGGTTTCAGGGCGAGCGCCTGCATCGCCGGCGTCTGCTGCGCGGCGCGGGAGGCCTTGGTGACGTAGACGACGTCGGCCTCGGTATCCCAGGCGAGCTCGACCGCGGCCGAAGGATGGTCCCAGCCGAAATCGAGCGCGCCGATGCGCGGCCACCAGCGCGGCAGCCGGAACGGCTCGCAGGCAATCAGTTCCTCCGGCACCGGAAAGATGCGGCCCGAGCCCAGCACCGGAATGCCCTTGGCGCGCGCCTCGCGCTCATGCGCGGGATAGGCGGCAACGATCGCCGCGCGTTCGGCAGGCGTGTAGTGCCCGGCATCGTCGATGGTCATGAAGGTGACGTGTCGGGACATGGTGGCCCTTTCCCTTCTCCCCTTGTGGGAGAAGGTGGATCGGCGCGCGGCGCCGAGACGGATGAGGGGTGCGCGAAGGAACACGGCGGCAGTGATTTTGCGGCCGCCGGCGTCAAGCTGGAACACCCCGACCTCGCTTCGCGAGGCCACCTTCTCCCACACGGGTGTTTGGACTGGGGACATCGCGAACAACGGGGAGAAGGGAAGTGGGCGCCTCATCCCTTGCCCATCCGCTCAACTTCCGCTGCGCTCAAAAACCTCAGCACCACATCACTCATCCCGAGCGTGAAGGTCACGATGGCGGATGCCCTGGGTGGCGCAGGAAGTGGAGTGAGGGGGAGTTGCGTTTCACGCGCCAGCGCCCCGCCTGGCGATACCGGAACCGACAGCAAAACTGCGCCCGCTCGTCTTTTCATCTTCGGTTTTATGCAGTAGGTCTTGCCCCGCATCGGGAACACCGATGCGCGTTGGGCCGGTGCATTGCGCGCGGCCTCTCCTCTACGCGGGTGGGAAAGCCACTCTTTGCCATGACAGACTTATTCGAGGCGATGCGCCTGTCCGCCGAGGACAGCGAGACCGCTCATCTTTTCTTCAGCGAAGGCGGCAAGTTCCTGCTGCCGCTCGGCAAACCGAGAAATGCCGTGACAGGTCAGGAGATGCTGCAGCGGCTGCTGTCGCCTTCCGATGACGACGACGGCACGCTGGCCAACGACTTTCTCGGTGAGCTTGGCAAGACGGTTCCGTTGGAAAGCCTGCGTCTCCTGCTCACTTCGGGCAATGCCCGGACGCGAGCGACAGGCGCGTTTCTTGCCACGTTTCAAAACCAGAACATAAGTTCGATGGTGGGCGAACTGGCAGCGTTGCTGGCAGATGATAACCCGCGCACGCGCTTCGATGCCGTAGAGTCCATCCTGCGATGCAGCACGCGTGGCGACGGCGACCATCTGGCGCAAGCCCTGTTTGCTCTTGCAGATGAGCATGAGGGGGTGCGCATGGGAGCTATCCAATTCGTGCGCTTTGCCAAGGACTGGCAGTTGAAGTTCGCCCGCCAGCGCGCCGCATCGCTCAGGCCGCAAACGCCGTTTTCGGCGATAGCGGGTATTTGCGAGCAGTGGCGGAACGATACGTCAGGCACGATCCGTGCGATGCTGGATCATGCCGAGCCGGTGGTGCGGCGCTACGGCCTCGGGTTGGCCGGTCGGGCGAGGTTTGTGGTCGTTGACGCCTATGTCGAATGGGCGCAGGCGTCTGCCGATTCAGAAATCAGCAAGCTGGCGACGGATTGCTTCGAGCACAAGCAGATATCGCAGCATGCGGTCTGGCATTCATCATTGCCGGCAGCTACCCGGACTAGCCCCCGATCAAATGGGCAGCGAAGGTGACGCTCGACCCCCGCTAGGCGCGAGCGCCGAAGCTGCTGATCTCCCCCTACCGGGCATCTCCCCCACAAGGGGGGAGATTGGCTGTGATTCACCCCTTCCCCATCCTCTCCACATCCGCCGCCGACAGAAACCGCAGCACCACATCGCTCATCCCAAGCAGCGGCGTGAACGTCACGATGGTGATGCCGCCGGTGGCGTTGGTGCGCGTCAGGCCCTCGCTATAGACATCCAGCGGCGGCTCCTCGTCGAACCAGACGCCGTGCAGCGTCTCGCCCTGCCATTTCTCGCGGCCTTTCTCGTAGGATTTGAAGGAGAGCACGCTCTCGGAGGCCTGGACGTCGCCACCGCCGCCCCAGCGCACGACGACGCTGTCGATTGCACCGGCAACACTGCGGCCCATCACGGTGTGGACGATGGCATCGGCCGGGATCATGCCGGTGCCCCAGTCGGCCTGCTGCTGCGGCGGGCCGACCAGCACGCGCTGCGGGTTGTCGCGCGTGCCCTCGCCGGTGACGCCTGCGGCCCAGAGGCGCACGGCCATGTCGAACACCTTGCCTTGCCACCAGTCGGGATAGCGGCCGGTGAGGTGCATCGCCCATTCGGCGCCCCCCGCCCTGGTCTTGCCAAGCTGATTGCCTGCCATGAACAGGCGCTCGCGGTTGGCAGCGCCCGCGGCGTGGAACTGCGCCTGCCTGGGATAGGGCCGGTAAGCGGCCAAATGGTTAGCGCGGCGCCGGCGCTCCAGCTCCGTCAGCAGCGCCAGATACTCCGTCCCCAAGGAACGGCCTGACGATCGCTTCGAGGGCGCGGATGCGGGCGCGGATCTCCTCATCGCTCAGTGTGTCCAGAGTGTTGGTGTGGGCATCAGAATCCTTCGGGCCGGGCAGCACCGACAGCACGATCTTCAGATACTGGTCGGGCTTTTCCGCCCTGACCTTGGCGATGACGCCGGCGCCATGGTCACGGAAATCCTGGCGCAGCGCGGCGGCGAAATCATCGCCGATGGTCTTTTTCGCCCGCTTCGGGCGGACGGGAACGCCTGCCGGTTTCCGCGCCCGGCGCGAACGCGACGGCGCGTCAGCCATGGGACGCCGCCGGCTCGCTGCTGCCGGGCACGGCGGCGGGAACGACCGCCGACTTCGACGGCCTGGACCGCGCGACGGCGGGCTTCCGGCGCTTGCCGGTTTTGGCGCGCCTTGGCTTGGTCGGCTTGCGCGCCGGCTTGGGCGCCGCGCTCTCGGCCGATGCCGCCGTGCCGGCCGGCGCGGCTTCGATCTGGACGGCGGCTGGCTCGGCCTTGCCCGGCCTCGCCGTGCTGGCAATGCCGATCATCCGGCCGCCCTCAGCGCCGTTTGGAAAGCCGAAGCCGCCGACCGCATCGACCGGCCCGCCGCGCACCATGCCGATCAGCACGCCGGGCGCGACCTCCTCGACACGGCCGGAGCGCAGCGGCTTGGCGGTGCCTTCGAAGACGCCGATGGCGCTTACGACGTCGTGTCCGTCGTCAGCGGTGATGATGGTGGCATAGCGGGGCATGGGCGGGCTCACGGGTGATCTGGGATGGGCTCGAGAAGCGGCCTACCGGGAACGCGGCGTTGCTTCGCGCCCCTCTCTGGCCTGCCGGCGTCGAGAAGTGATCGAGGAGGCGCTGCGCTCGAAGGCATCCAGAAAAACAAGACCCGCCCTCGGCGGGCGGGTCGGCGGCGCAAATCAGCACCATGGACAAAACAGTAGCATAGCTGCCGTCACCCGGCAAGGAAAATTTTCCTAGAAGGCTTGCTCGCCGCATCCCACTGGGAACTATGGCCTGTCGGGATCGTTGGCGTACATCGAAGAGGAGAAAACCATGGCCGAGAACGAGAGCAGCCAGGGCAACAGCTCAGCCCAGCCGAGCAACGGCAATGCAAAAAGCCAGAGCAACCCGGCGCGCAGTCGTGCCGCGGCACGCAGCAGCACGACACGCAGCAGCTCTTCAAGCGCTTCCGAAGCGGCGCTGAAGAAGCAGATCGCGGAGCTGCGGCGCGAGGTCAGCAGGCTCAACCGCGCGTTGGCCGAACAGGCGGAGGACGTCGTCGAGACGGGGCATGGCTGGTACGATAGTGCCGCCGACCGAGCCTCCGGCTGGTACGACAGTGCAGCCGAGGGGGCATCTCGCGCCGCGCAGCAGCTTCGCAGCCAGGCACAGACTGTGCGCGGCCAGGCGCAGAGCGTGTCGGAAACGGTCCGGCAGAACCCCGGCACGATCTCGACGGCACTGACGCTGGGCGGGCTTATCGGCGTGCTGATCGGCCTGGCAATCGCCAGGAGCGTCGAGCCGCAGCCCGACTGGTTCCACCGCCACTGGAAAAGCTGACAGCTTCTGCCGGCAGAAGGACGCATGACAGGAAGCCCGGGCGGCCGCCCGGGCTTTTCGCACGGGCTGGTCATTAACCAGACCTTATGGGATCATTCCGTTGGGGAATCGCGGAGAGCGGCATGGACAAACCTGCCATGGCATCCGTCTTTCGGATGCGGCATTTGCCAGCAACCATTTCAGGCGTTCGCAGCCTTGGCAGGGGTCAGGCGGATCCGATCTTCCACTCCAGGCCACTCGGCGAAGCGATCCGCTTCATTGTCCAGACCGATGGCCAATACGACCTCAGCGCCGTCTCCATCTTCTACGGCGACCGCTCGACGCCACCGCTAGGCGGCCGCGAGGTCAAGGCGCTCTGGCAGGAGTACGGCCAACGCTGGATGGAGCTGTAGGCGCGATAAATCTTTGCGTCCATGCACAGGCAAATGACAGAACCGCCGGAGCTCCAGCGCCTGATCGACGACTGCTACGATGCGTTTGCGCCCTGCCCGCCGCCGCGTGTGCTGCGCGCCTCGCCGCTGCGCGATCCGGTGGCGATCCTGAAGACGCTCACCTCGGCGCCGTTGCGCGAGTTGACCGGCGAGCAGATCGGGCCCTATGCCGGCTGGGCGATCACCACGGTTGGCGACGTTGCCGACTATAAGCACTTCCTGCCGCGGATACTCGAGTTGGCTGTCTTCGACCAGCGATGGCACGGCCTCGATCCGCCGATCATCGCCAGCAAATTGAGCCGTGGCGGGTGGCGGACGTGGCCGCGGGACGAACGAGCGGCGGTGCAGGCGCTTTTTGCTGGTGCCTGGCGTCATGGTTTTGAGCAGCATCCCGACGATGGCGACCCGACGGGTTGGCTGTGTGGAATCGCAATCGCCGGCGGCGACCTCGACGCGGCGCTGGAAGCATGGCTTTCCTCGACCTCGGCCAATGCCGCGCTGCACTTGGCGGAGTTCTTTGGGAGCGATGCCGAGCGGCTCATCAAGGAAAAGGCCAATCGGAATTTCTGGAACGACGCCGGCGACGACACGATCGAAAAGATGCGGCGCTGGCTGCTCAGCGAGCCGGTTCTGGACCGGCTGTTGTCGGCGAGCGTCAGGCCCGAAGAGCAATGGCGTATCGACTCGGCGCTGCTTATCCTCGACGCTGTCACGCAGGAACGGCACGGCTAGCGACTCCGGACCGATCAGGCGACGGCAGCAAGCATCATGCCGGATCGGAAACGCCGTTCGTGCGTTTTTGAGGCGAGGTCAATGGGAGGAACCGCCATGAACGTCGCCAATCTGCAGCTCGAGGGCCTGTTGATGGCCGTCGCGTCGATCAACCAGGTGCTGGTGCGCAAGGGTGTGCTGACGGTCGAGGAGATCGACATTGCGCTGCGCCGGGCCGAGGCCTGCGAGACGGGTGAGGATCGCTCCGAAGGCATGTCGGCATCGAGCCGCGATGCCGTCAACTTCCCGATCCGGCTGCTGGAACTCGCCAACCGGTGCCAGCCGGAGGCGGACATGCCGTCCTTCTCGAAGCTCGCCCGCATGGTCGGCCAGATGAAGGAACCTTACAACGACCAGATGTGAGGGGGGTGCATCTCGGGGCCGCCGATTGTCGATGCCGGCGCCGCCCCTCATCCGCCCTTCGGGCACCTTCTCCCCGTTGAACGGGGAGAAGGAATGAGGTCACGCCCTGCCCGGCCAACCCTGGCGCAGCGAAAGCACGCTGCCCGGGCCGTGCACGGCGGCGAAGAGCAGGCCGGCGGCAAACGGGAAATGCGACATGAAGGCGCCGAACTCGGCCTGGTTGCCGGCCCAGTGCGAAGGGCCGTGGAAGGCAAAGCCGAGGAAGGTGACATAGACCGCGCCGATCAGCGCCGCCGGGGTCAGCAAGGCGCCGGTCAGGAAGGCAATCACCAGCAGCGTTTCGAGGATCGCCGCGCACCATGCCAGGAACAGCGGGAACGGGAAGCCGGCGGCGGCGATGTAGCCGGCGGTGGCGCCGATATCCATGAGTTTGAAGGCCACCCCCATCGCGAACATGGCGGCGAAGATCAGCCGGGCGATGAGGATGACTGCGGTCTGCCAGGTCGATTGGGTGCTTTCCATGATGTCTCTCCGGGTGTTGCTGCGTTCGGCCCTAGGACGGGCGAGGCGCGGGAGTTCCGACATGGGGGTGCAAATAGTTTTGGCTGGCGGGGTGGCAAGCCTGGCTCCCCCTTCTCCCCTTGTGGG
>NZ_RZOT01000318.1:0-6951 GCF_003999085.1 Mesorhizobium sp. M4A.F.Ca.ET.090.04.2.1 | reverse complement strand
TGGATTTCCGTCTGGTCGTCCTCGTTTGTACGCGGCCAGTGCCGCTCCGCCTCCTGTAAGGCGATGATGTCGGCGCCTTCGACGACGCGCGCGGCGCGCGCGAGATCGTAGCGGCCGTCGCCGCCGAACCCGTACTGGATGTTGTAGCTGACGAGCTTCATTGGTTATCCGGCTCAGTTCCGGTGATGGCAGTAGCGTTTCACCGATAGCGTGGCAATGGACCGCAACAGCAACGGGGCTGGGCCAGAGGACCGTCTTCCTACGTCGTCAGCGGCTGGAACCGCCCCGCCGGCGACGCCGCCAGTTCCGACCAGTCGATCTCCTCCTCCAGCCGGTGATAGGCCTCGTCGCCGATCGTGCCGTTGCGGCGCAGTTCCTCCAGCGCGTCGCGCTGGCGCTTGATGGCATAGAGGCGCAGGCGATCGTATTCGGTCGCCGCCTGGGCGTCCTCAGGGTCCTCGGCGATCCGGCGCTGCGCCTCATACTGCTCGCGCACCACCGCCGCCGCGGCCGACGTCTTGTGGTTCAGGACGTCGAGCGCGGCCTGCATGACGGCAACGCGCGCCTCCGCCACCTCGCGGTCGATCGTCGTGTCCCGTTCGAAATTGAGTATCCGCAGCAGCGGCTTCAGACTCATGCCTTGCAGCACCAGCGTGCCGAGAACGACCGCGAAGGCGGCAAGCACGATGGGGTCACGGCCCGGGAAGCCGGCCGGCAGCGCAATCGCCACCACCAGCGTCACCAGTCCCCGCATGCCGCACCAGCCGACGAGCACGGCACCGCGGAACGTCGGTGCATCCCGCCTTTTGTCTTCGCTGTCGAAGCGGGCAAGCCATCGCATGACCGCAACGTAGCTCGCGACCCAGACGAGGCGAGCCACGATGACCACGGCCAGCACCGTCGCGGCGAAGAGAAACGCATCGCCTTGCCCGTCGCCGGAGAGCCGGCCGACGATCGAGCGTGCCTGCAGGCCCATCAGAACGAAAGCCAGCACGTTGAGGACGAACACCGCCGACTCCCAGACCGAATAGGTGCTGACGCGCCTCCGCGCCGACATCAGGCGCGGCGCGGTGCGCGCGATGGTCATGGCATAGACGACGATGGTGATGATGGCCGACAGCCCGAGCCTGTCGGCAAGTATCCAGACACCGAATGTACCGGCGAACTGCACCACTGTACTGCTTGCCGCATCCTCGATCCGCGTGAGCGTCAGCAGAGAGAAGCGGCCGAACAGATAGCCGGCGACAACGCTGCCGACCGTCGACAGCAGGATCACCGGCACCGCGTCCTTCAGCATGACCGAACCGATCGCGGCCGAAACCGCAATCCTGTAGATCAGCAGCGCTGTCGCATCGTTGAGCAGGCTCTCGCCCTGCAGGATGGCCGTGATGCGGTGCGGCACCTTGAACTGGCCGAGCACGGCGCTCGCGGCCACGGCATCGGGCGGCGCGACGATGGCGCCGAGCGCGATCGCCGCCGCGATCGGCAGGCCGGCCATCTTCCAGCCGACGAAGGCAACAACCACGGTGGTGAAAACAACCGCGCCGAGCGCCAGCATCGCCAGCGACAGCCGGTAGCGCTTCAGGTCGCGCAGCGAGGTGTCATAGGCAGCATCGAGAAGCACCGGCGCTATGAACAGCGCAAGCGCCAGTTCCGGATCGATCTCGATCGTTGGCGCGCCGGGCACAAAGGCAATCCCAACCCCGGCCAGGGCCAGCAGCGAAGGATAAGGGACCTCCAGCCGCCGCGACAGCGCCGCCAGCGCGACGGCAATCAAAAGCAGGACGAGGGTCAGTTCGAACAGGGCCATACCTCATCGTAGCGATGAAGCGCGACGGTTGGCAGTACCCCCGTGTCGGGATGCTGTTGATTGTCTGGCGCGTTAGCGATGAGGGTCGGATCGTCCCACGCTGATCGCTATGGGAGGTGATGCACCGGCTCGAAATTGCGCTCCTGCCGCTTTGCTAGTGCAGCACCAGCATGTCGCCGGACGAGAACGAGATGTCCGCCTTCTCGCCGACCACGGGCGGTGGCGTCGTCGAGTTGTTGAACGTGTCGAGCGACACCGTGTTGCCGCCAATGCCGACGCGCACCCGGATGACCGAGCCGAGGAAGTGCACTTCGGCGATCTCGCCGGAAAGGCTGGTGTCATGGCCGGGTTGCCGCCCCAGCGAAATCGCCTCGGGCCTGAGCGCCAGCGACAGCGTGTCGCCGGATTTCGAACCGTTGAGCTTGCCCTTGAGCGAGACTTCCTGCGTGTTGACCTGCACTTTGCCAGATGCCGGGTCGGTGACCTTGCCTTCCAGCACGTTGAGTGTGCCGACGAAATTGGCGACGAACTTGGTCGCCGGCCGGTTGTAGATCTCGAACGGCGTGCCGACTTGCTCGGCCTTGCCGCCATACATGACCGCGATGCGGTCGGAGATCGACAGCGCTTCTTCCTGGTCGTGGGTGACGAAAATGGTGGTGATGCCGAGCTTCTTCTGGATCGAGCGGATCTCCTCGCGCAGCGACACGCGCACCTTTGCATCGAGCGCCGACAGCGGCTCGTCGAGCAGCAAGAGCTTCGGCTTCGGCGCGATCGCGCGCGCCAGCGCGATGCGCTGCTGCTGGCCACCCGAAAGCTGGTAGGGATAGCGGTCGGCCATCTGCGGCAGCTTTATGATGTCGAGCATCTCGGCAACGCGGGAATCGATGGCGGCCTTCTGCATCCCCGCCACCTTCAGCCCGAAGCCGATATTCTGCGCCACCGTCAGGTTGGGGAACAGCGCGTAGGCCTGGAACACCATGCCGACATTGCGCTGGTTGGGCTTCAGCCGCGTGATGTCCTTGCCAGCCACGACGATCTTGCCGGCGCTCGGCTCCTCGAAACCGGCGACCATGCGCAGCACAGTCGTCTTGCCGCAGCCCGATGGGCCAAGGAAGGAGACGAACTCGCCCGGCGCAACGTCGAGGTTGAAATCCTCGACCACAGTCGTGGCGCCGAAGGACTTTCGCACATGCTGGATGGAGAGGAACGGCTCGGCCATGGCTTTGACTTTCAGTGCTTGTCGTTCAATTGGGGCGGTTCGCCGATTTCGGCGCGAAGCGGGACAGGATCTGGATCAGCGACATGCAGCCCCAGGTAATGGCGAAGGCGATGATGGCAAGCGCCGCCGGCTCATAGGCGCGGTTGGCGCCGATATTCTGCAGATACGGTCCGAAGGCCGGCCGATTGAGCAGGCTCGCCATGGTGAATTCGCCGATGACGATGGCGAAGGTCAAGAAGGCGCCCGACAAGACCGCGATCAGCACATTGGGCAGGATGACACGGGTGATGATCGTCCCCCAGCCGGCGCCGAGGATCTGCGCCGCTTCCGTCAGCGTCCTGACATCGATGGTGCGCAGCCCGGTATCAACCGCCCGGTACATGTAGGGCAGCGCCAGCGTCGCATAGCCGATGACCAGCAGGGCGTTGGTGCCGGTGTCGCTGGCGAGGAACGGCAGCGGCGAGTTGGAGCCGTACATCCGGATGTAGCCGAAGACGATGACGATGGCCGGAATGACCAGCGGCAACAGCGTGATGAACTCGACCACCGGCCTGATCTGCGGCAGACGCAGCCGGATCCAGTAGGCCGCGGGCACCACGATCAGCACGCCGAGGATGATGGTGAAGATCGCCGCGACCACCGAATACATGAAGGTGGCCTGGAAGCGTTCGTCCCCCAGCACGATCTGATAGGCGTCGAACGAATAGGCGCCGCGCCGCATGCGCATCGAGAATTCGACGGTCGCGATCAGCGGAATGAAGAAATAGGCCGCGCCCAGCGCAAAGACGACCCAGGCCCAGAATCTGCCGGACTTCATTTGAGCCACCTCTCCGAGCGGGTCCGGAACCAGATGTAGAAGACATTGGCGAGACCGGTGATGACGATCATGCCGAAGGCGATCGCATAGCCGAGATGCGCGTTGTGCAATACGTCGCCACGGATCTGCGCGTAGAGCAGGATCGGCACGATGTTGAGCGAGGAACCAGTCAGCGCATAGGCGGTGGCGATCGCCCCGAAGGCGTTGGCGAAGAGCAGGATCACGGTGCCGAGGAAGCTCGGCCAGATCACCGGAATGACCACCATGCGCCAATACTGCGCCGTGGTCGCGCCGAGCGTCGCGGCAGCTTCACCCCATTCCTTCTTCAGCCCGTCGATAGCCGGCGTGATGATGACCACCATCAGTGGGATCTGGAAGTAGACATAAGTCAGCGTCAGGCCCCAGAAGGACAGGATGTTGAAGCCGTGCGCGTAGATGTTCAGGCCGAACACGGTGTTCAGGATGACGGTGGCGAGCCCGAGCCGGCCCAGCGTGGCAAGGAAGGCGAAGGCCAGCGGCACGCCGGCGAAATTGGAAGCGACACCGGAAAATGTCAGCGTCGCCGAGCGTATCCAGTCCGGCAGGCCGCCACGCACGATGGCAATGGCGATGGCGAGCCCGGCGAAGGCGCCAATCAGAGCCGAGGCAAGGCTGACCTTGATGGAAATCCAGTAGGCGGCAACGATCGACGGCTGCGCCAGGGCCGCGATGTTTTCGAGCGTGAACTCGCCTGCGTCGTTCTGGAAGGCGCCCAGCATCAGGTACAGCGTGGGCAGGATCAGGAACATGATCGCGAAGACGAAGAACGGCGTGACGCCGAGCCACTGCGTCGGCAGCCGCAGCCTTCGCCCCTCGGCGGGCGGCGCGGTCTTCCCCGCAATGGCCTGGTTGGAGAGCGAGAGATCGGTCATGCGCCGGCTACCGTCTTGGAGAGGAGCCGGGCGGCCAAGGCCGCCCGGCCCTTACATTGTGTTACTTCACGTTGGCGCCGACAACGGCATCCCAGTTCTTGGTGATGGCTTCCTTGGCCTTGCCCTGTTCGTCGAGGGTCGGGAAGACAGCCGATGCATAGGCCTCGGCCGGCGGCAGCTTGGCCATCACGTCGGCCGGGAGTTTGCCGTTCTTGGCGAGGTCGTTGAAGCGGATCGGGTGGCAATAGCCCTTCAGCCAGCCGATCTGGCCTTCGTCGGAGTAGAGATACTCGAGCCATAGCTTGGCAGCATTCGGGTGCGGCGCGTAGGCGCTGATCGCCTGCACGTAGACGCCGGCGACGACGCCGGTCTTCGGCACGACGACATCGACCGGCGGGTTGCCCTTCAGCGTGTCGCGGCCGGCAAGCGCGTTGTAATCCCAGGTGACCAGGATCGGCGTCTGGCCCTGGGCGAGCGTCGCCGGCTTGCCGATGACCGGCACGAAATTGCCGGCGGCGTTGAGCTTCTTGAAGAAGTCGAGACCGGCGGTGCCGGCGGCTTCACCAGCGGCCGCGCCACCGGAAAGGCCGGCGGCGTAGACGGCCTGGATGGCCTGGTTCGAGGCGCGCGGGTCACCGGCGAGGGCAACCGTGTTGGCATAGTCTGCCTTCAAGAGGTCGGCCCAGTCAGCCGGCGCTTCCTTGACCAGATCCTTGTTCACCAGGAAGGACAGCACGCCGTAATAGTCGCCGGTCCAGAAGCCATCCGCATCCTTGGCGCTGTCCGGGATCGAGTCCCAGGTCGACACCTTGTAGGCCTGGATCAGGCCATCAGCCTTTGCCGACGGGCCGAAGGACAGGCCGACGTCGATGACGTCAGGCGCCTGCGGGCCCTTGTTGTCCTTGTTGGCCTTGATCGCCTCGATCTCGTCGCCCGAGCCGGCATCCGGGTTGAGTTCGTTGATCTTGATCTCCGGATACTTCGCCTTGAAGCCATCGATGACGGCGCCGTAACCGCACCAGTCATGCGGCAGCGCGATCGTGGTGAGCTCGCCCTCCGCCTTGGCCGCCTTGACGAGTTCATCCAGCGAAGCCGCGGACGAAATCACCGACGACACCATCAGGGTCGCGGCCGAAAGGGAAAGCACTTTCCCCGTGAATTTGAACATGTGTTCTCTCCGTTGAACTGACGCCGTTGGACGCCTGCGATGCGGTATCGTTTTCGTGTGACAGCCAGATGAAAGCTTTGTGAAACCGGCACGCCGCAGTACGAAAAAGTAAACTCTTTTTAACCGGTTGTAGCAATCGCTCCGCGATTATTTTTCCGGCTAAGCATTCCGCTCCTTGCCTTTTGCCCTATCCCCTTCCCTTTCCCCTCGTTTCAAGATCAATTTCCGGCGCCGCGATCGCCGCTCACACCGCGCCGGCGATGGCGTTTTCAAGCAGCGTGAGTGCCCCTTTCTTGGTCAGCTTGACCGGGTTGCCGCTGGCGGTCGGATCGACCACCGCCATGTCGGCGATCAGCCCCTTGCGCTTCTTGTCCATGTCGAGGCCCTTGATCAGGCCGGGCAGCGCATGCGGCACCTTGAGCTCCTTGCGCAGCTTGATGATCGCCTTGGCGAAACCGTCGAAGCCGCCCTTGATGCCGCAATAGGCGGCGAGCCGGGCGATGCGCTCGTCGATGGCGTCGCGGTTGAAGGCCAGCACGTAGGGCATGAACACGGCGTTGGTCATGCCGTGATGGGTGTCGTAGAGCGCGCCGATCGGGTGCGACAGCGAGTGGATGGCGCCCAGCCCCTTCTGGAAGGCCGCCGCGCCCATCGCCGCGGCGCTCATCATATGGGCGCGGGCGACCAGGTCCTTGCCGTTGGCGAAGGCCCTGGGCAGGTTCTCGAACACCAGCCGAATGCCTTCCACCGCGATGCCGTCAGCCATCGGATGATAGCCCGGCGCGCAATAGGCTTCGAGGCAGTGCGCCAGCGCGTCCATGCCGGTGCCGGCGGTGATGAAGCCCGGCATGCCGACCGACAGCTCCGGATCGGCGATCACGATCGCCGGCAGGAGCTTCGGATGGAAGATGACCTTCTTGGTGTGCGTCGCCTCGTTGGTGATGACGCCGGCGCGGCCGACTTCCGAACCGGTGCCGGCGGTGGTCGGCACCGCGATGATCGGCGCGATCGCGTCGGAATCGGCTC
>NZ_RZOT01000317.1:0-6969 GCF_003999085.1 Mesorhizobium sp. M4A.F.Ca.ET.090.04.2.1 | reverse complement strand
CGGTAGGAGCAGTCCAGAGCATGATGCCGAAAAGTGTGACGCGGTTTTCGGACGACATCATGCTCTATCTCTTTGATTTAGAGGCGGATTCAGATTTCAAGTCGAACAGACCTGAAATCATCCGGCTCTAGGGGCGGCGAACAAAGCGAGGTTCCGAAATGGCTGACTGGTCCGCCGCCCAATATCTGAAGTTCGAGGACGAGCGCACGCGGCCCGCGCGCGACCTGGTTGCGCAAGTGCCAGTCGATTTCCCGCGCCGCGTCGTCGACATCGGCTGCGGGCCGGGCAATTCGACCGAGCTTCTGGTCGAACGCTGGCCGGACGCCGAGGTCAGCGGCTTCGACACGTCGCCCGACATGATCGAGAAGGCGAGGGCGCGGCTGCCGAACGTGAGCTTCGGGCTCGCCGACGCTTCCGCCTGGCAGCCGGAGAAGCCGGTCGACGTCATCTTCGCCAATGCGGTGTTCCAATGGCTGCCGGAACATCCCGCCGTGTTCCAGCGGCTGATGGGGTTTTTGAGTCCGCACGGCACGCTGGCCGTGCAGATGCCCGACAATCTCGACGAGCCCTCGCACCGGGCAATGCGCGAGACGGCGGCCGAGATGCCGTTCGCCGAAAAGCTGAAAGGTGCCGCGCGCGAGCCGCTGCCGCCGGTGTCGTTCTACTACGATCTGTTGTCGCCCTACTGCGACCGGCTCGATATCTGGCACACCATCTACAATCACCCGCTCGCCGATGCCGAGGCGATCGTCGAATGGGTGAAGTCGACGGGGCTGAAGCCGTTTCTCGATCCGCTCGACGCGGAGGAGCGCAAGCTGTTCCTCGACCGCTACACGGCAAGGATCGCGAAAGCCTATCCGAAGACGGCGAACGGCAAGGTGCTGCTGCGCTTTCCCCGCATCTTCATCGCCGCGCGCCGTCCCGGTTAGGAAGCGTTAGCCACACCGCGCCGCGCTCATCACGAGTGCTTGACCGGAATTCGTCGCCATGCGCAGTCTTCAGCCTGGATCGTGACCGGTGGTCCAGGTGGCGGGGGGTAGACTATGGCGCTGGGGAAGATTGCCCTGGGCGGTTGCGTGGGCGTCGCCGCGCTGCTTGCCTTCTCGATGTCGGCAGAGGCCAAGCGGGCGCGCTGCTACACCACGGATGACGGCTATTTCTCCTGCAATTACAGGGCGATCGGCAGCGACGGCAGCTTCCGCATCTCGGCGCCCGGCTATCCGACCTATGTGCTTGAAATCGACGGCCCGGGCTTTGCCTATGGCTATATCAATTTCGGCCGCCGCAATGTGTCGCTGCCTGGGCAGTTCGTGCGGAGCCGCGACGACGGCGCCTGCTGGAACAATCCGCAGACCAACACCAAGCTCTGCGCCTGGTAATTCAAAGCATTCGATTTAAGCTGGCATAAACCGGCCAAATGCGACAAGTGTTGCGCCGGGAGCCCTGGCGCTCACATCAAGCCGCAACGCCCGCGCAGGGGACGGACTGGAAATGCATCGCGTCATCATCAGCGGCATCGGCGCTGAAATCCCTGAACCTGTCATCACCAATGAGGAGCTGGTCGCCAGCTTCAACGCCTGGGTCGACACGGAGAATGCGCGCCGCGAGGTAACCGGCGACGCGCTGCTGCAGAAGTCGGACAGCGACTTCATCGTCCATGCCTCGGGCGTCCGGACCCGTCATGTGGTCGAGCGCGAAGGCATTCTCGACCCGACCCGCATGGCGCCGCGCATTCCGGCGCGGCCGGACGATGCGCTGTCGCTGCAGGCCGAGTTCGGCATCGCCTCGGCGAGGAAGGCGTTGGATCATGCCGGCCTGCAACCATCCGACATCGACCTTGTCATCTGCTCGGCCTCGCACCAGCAGCGGCCCTATCCGGCGATCGCCATCGAGATGCAGCAGGCGCTGGGCACGAAGGGCGCCGGCTTCGACATGGGGCTCGGCTGCTCTTCCGCCGCGGCCGCGCTGCACATAGCGGCAAACCTCGTGCGGGCCGGCGCGCACAAGCGGGTGCTGGTCTCGACGCCGGAGATCATCACCGGCCATCTCAACTTCCGCGACCGGCAGACGCATTTCATCTTCGGCGATGCCTCGGTCGCCATGGTCGTCGAGGGGCTGGAGCAGGGCGAGAAGCGGCCGGGACGCTTCGAGGTGCTGGACACCCGCACCTGGACGCAGATGTCGAACAACATTCGCACCAATCTCGGCTACCACACCCGCACTGCCCAGGACGATCCCTACAGGATCGATCTCGAGGGCAATCTGATCAAGCAGGTCGGCAACAAGGTGTTCAAGGAGGTCACCGTCGCCGGCCACAAATTCATCGTCGAGTTCCTGGCCGAGCACGGGCTGACGCCGCAGGGCATCCGGCGGTTCTGGCTGCACCAGGCCAATGCGCGCATGAACGCGATGATCCTCAAGCTCGCTTTCGGCCATGAGGTCGACCATGACCGCGCGCCGATGGTGCTGGAACGGCTGGGCAACACCGCCGGCGCCGGCGCCATCGTCGCGCTGTCGGAAAACCACGCCGACATGACGGCCGGCGATTTCGGCCTGATCTGCGCCTTCGGCGCCGGCTATTCGATCGGCGGCGCCTTGCTCAAGATGCTCTGAGGTGAGGCCGGCCTGCAAACGGCGGCTTCAAACACACTTTGGCGCCTAGTTTGGTGCAAACGGCACCAGCATAGGCACGCGCCTGGCATAGTCGTCATAGGCCGTACCGAGTTCGCCGCGCAGGAAGCTCTCCTCCAGCCTGGCCTTCACGACGATGCCCACGATGAGGAAGGCGGCGCCGGCCACGCCCCAGACCGTGCCCTTCGCCGCCATGGTGGCGAGTATCGCCACAAGCAGGCCGGTGTAGATCGGATGCCGGACCATCCCATAGGGGCCGGTGTCGATGACGCGGTGGTCGGCCTTGGCGGTGACGGTGCCCGACCATAGCCGGCCGAGATGCAGCCTCGCCCACCAGGAGAAGGCGAGGCCGACCGCGATCAGGGCGACGCATACCCAAGCTTCGGTGAGGGTCGGCATCCAGAGCCGAAGCCGGCCGACATAACCATGCGCCGGCACGAACAGCAGGATCGCGCCGATCGTCCACAGGGCGCGGTAGCGCGCTTCCTCCCGAAAGCCGGCGCGTTTTGCCGCCGGGTCGGCCCAGAAGGCGGCCGCCAGCCATGACACGACCCAGAACAGCCAGAGCGCCGCGATAGCGGGTGCGGGATGCATGGAAGCCTCCTCCGTGACATCACTATCGGATCGTCATGGCGCGGCGGCAATGCGGCGCAAGACGAAAATCGGGGTAAGAAGATCGTGATCGGCGTCGATGGGCATCAAGGCGCTCGACTGGACCATCAGTGCTTTCGACTGGACCCCGTCCGGCGACATCGGCTAAGTCAGGGCATGCAAGAGACGGCAAGCACAATGGATCTGTTCCCCGCGGCGGAGACCCCTGCCGAGATCGTCACGGCGCGCAAACTCGCGGCGAAGGTTTCGGCACTTTACGTCGCGCCGTTCGATCATTTCGAGACGCGGGCGGTTGAGGAACTGCGGCTCGGCTTCGACGGCATAGATGGCGATTTCCATGCCGGCGCCACGCGCCGCTCCGGCGGCCGCGAGCCCTGGTATCCGCGCGGCACCGAGATGCGCAACGAGCGGCAATTGTCGATCGTGGCGGCGGACGAACTGGCCATCGTCGCGGAGCGAATGGGCCTGGCGGAAATCAAGCCGGAATGGATCGGCGCCAATCTTCTCCTCGAAGGGCTGCCGCATCTCTCCATGCTGCCGTCCGGCACGCTGCTGTTCTTCAAGGGCGGCGTCACGATCAAGGTCGACGCCCAGAACGGGCCATGTCGCATCGCCGGACGCTCGGTCGCCGAGAACGCCGGCATGGCCGACCACGAGGCCGGCGCGCTCCTGTTTCCGAAGGCGGCGAAGCGGCTGCGCGGCCTCGTCGCCTGGGTCGAGAAGCCGGGCACGATCAGGACCGGCGAGGAGATCTCGGTGCGGGTGCCGGAGCAGTGGATTTATCGAGCCTAGCTCGGCAACGGGGGGCTGCGCCGCAAGGCGACGCAGCCTGTTCTAAGGCGTGCTAAGCCGCCTTGCGGTTCTTGTTTTCGCCTTGCGCCATAATGGAAACGTGATCCCACTTTTCCCAGGTGGCGATGCGGTTGGCGTATTCCTGCTTGATCATCGGCAAGCCGCCGTCGCCGAAGAATACCCTGAGCGGCGGCTCGGTCGCGTCGACGATGGCTAGCATCGCTGATCCGGTGGCCTCTGGATCGCCGGCGACGGCGCGGCTGCGGCGCTCGGCCATGGCCGTGCGGGCCGGCTCGTAGGCAGCGAGCGGCTTCGACACCTTGGCTGACGGTCCTGCCCAGTCGGTTGAGAAACCACCCGGCTCGACAAGCGTGACGTGGATGCCGAACTCCGCGACCTCCAGGCTGAGCGTCTGGCTGAAGGCCTCCAGCGCCCATTTCGAGGCATGATAGAGGCCGAGCGAGGCAAAGGCGTTGACGCCGCCGATCGACGAAATCTGGATGATGTGTCCGGACCGCTGCGCCCGCATGATCGGCAAGGCGGCCTGCGTTACCCAAAGGGCGCCGAACACGTTGGTCTCGATCTGGTCGCGGGCTTCCTGTTCGCTGACTTCCTCGATGGCCCCGAAATGGCCATAGCCGGCATTGTTGATGACGACGTCGAGCCGGCCGAAGCGTTCATGCGCCCCGGCGACCGCGGCGTCGACGGCTTTCTTTTCGGTGACGTCGAGTTGAATGGCGGCGACATTGTCGCCATATCTCGCGACGAGATCGGCGAGCGTGCCGGCGTCGCGGGCAGTCGCGGCGACACGGTCGCCTCGGGCGAGTGCCGCCTCGGCCCAGACGCGGCCAAAACCCTTCGACGATCCGGTGATGAACCAAACCTTGCTTGTCATGATCTGAGATCCTTGCCCGTGCGGGCCACGATTTGGGGGTAAACGGAGGCTTCTCCGCTTCTTGCCATATACGGCGCACTCGCCGATTTTCCAGAGGCGAGGCAGACTCTTTTTGGAAATGAGGTCCGAATGATCAGCGATAGCGCACCAGGCTCGACCAGGCCGGGTCCTGGTGCTTCTGCCAGTAGAGCGCCATCAGCCGGCTGGTGACCGGGCCGACCTTGCCGTCGGCGACCTGGGCGCCGTCGATCATCGTCACCGGCATGATGCCGCCGGCGGTCGAGGTGATGAACACCTCGTCGGCCGCTTTCAGGGCGGTGACGCTGACATCGATCGCTGCAGCGGAAAGGCCAGCCTCGGCGCAGAGGTCGAAGACGGTGCGCCGCGTGATGCCGGGCAGCACACCGACGCCCGGCGTCGACAATTTGCCGTCCTTGACCAGGAAAACGTTGAAGCCCGGGCCTTCGGCGACATTGCCGTTGAAGTCGAGGATCAGCGCCGTCTCGGCGCCGCGGTCATAGGCGTCGTAGAGGCCGCGCACCAGGTCGAGCCAGTGATAGTTCTTGATCGACGGGTCGACCGAGGCCGGCGGGATGCGGACCTTGTCGCTGATCGCGACATGCAGACCGCGCCGCAACTGCTCGGCATTGGCGACAGAGCCGAACGGCACGGCGAAGGCCATGAAGCGGTTCACCGCCTGGCGCGGGTCGCGGCTGAAGGTGGGCGAGGCGCCGCGCGTGCACAGCATTTCGACATAGGCGGCGCGATGGCCGGACAGCGCCACGCAATTGTGCAGGATCTCGGTCACCGCTTCGCGGTCGAACGGAATCGTCATGCGCAGCTTCTCCAGCCCGCCGAAGAAGCGATCGAGATGCAGATCCAGCCGGAAGAAGCTGCCGTCCCAGACATGGACGGTGTCGTAAGTGGCGTCGGAATGCAGGAAACCCCAGTCCAGCACGGAGATCTTGGCTTGCGACATCGGCAGGTATTGCCCGTCGAGAAAGGCGACGCCGTGGGGATAGGCATGCGGATCGATGTGGCGGTCTGATAGAACAGGCCCGGTGGGCGTAGTGGCAGCAGCGTTCTGGCTCATCGCGGTCGTCCCTGCTCGATGTGACAAGACAGGCTAGCGCGCTGTCCCCTATGCAGTAGAGCCAGCCCGCTGCCCCTGTTTGGCCTCGGGTCCACCCAGGGAGGGCGGTTGCCTCATTCCTCCTCGTCGTCGGATTCCAGCAGGCGCGTGGCGCGCCAGCGGGTCAGCACGATGTTGGTCTGTTCGATGACGAAGAAGCGCGCGGAGTCGCGGTCATAGCCCTCGGCCAAGAGCTTCTCATAGTCGGTGTGGACGTGGCGGATATGGGCGATCGTCGCCAGCCAGACGGAGATCGACGCCGGCAGATTGTGCAGACGCGCCGAGCCAGCGTCGGCGCGGATCTTCTCGATGTCGGCGTAGGGTGCCAGCGGCAACAGGGTGGTCAGCGCCTTGGCGATGGCGCGGCGGCGGTTGGTCGGCGCTTTCATCACTCGTCGCGTCCGGCAATGACCGCCTCGGCAAACGCATCGGTCGAGGCAAAATAGGGCTTTATGTCGATGACCGGCGTGCCATCGAGCACGTCGATGGCATCGAGGTCGAGACGTCCGGCTTCGATGTCGAGTGCGACGAGCTTCGCCACATGCAGCCCGACGGGATTCGGCCGGGCAGGGGAGCGCAACGAAAAAACGCCTTTCGGCTCAGCGGCGTGGCGTGGTTTCTGCACAATCAGATTCCGCGGCGCCTGATCGAACCAGGACAGGATGATGACATGGCTGGCGCGATCCAGCCCGGCAAGGCCCTCGCGATAGGCCGGGTCGATCGTCAGCACCGCCGCCTGTCCCATCTTGCGCGCCGCCCGCATGTTCTTCGGGCAGGTCGCGCGACTCGTCCATGGCGAGGCGATCCGGCCGATGAAGACGACATGGCCGTCCCGCGGCATGGCGGCCGGATCAGTTTCCAGCAGCCTTTCGCCTTCACGTGTCTCGAACATGGCTCTGGCCTCGCT
>NZ_RZOT01000316.1:0-6991 GCF_003999085.1 Mesorhizobium sp. M4A.F.Ca.ET.090.04.2.1 | reverse complement strand
GGCCCGCGCCTATCTGAGGGAGCGTGGTCTGACCTCGGCGACACAGCAGTCGTTTCGGCTGGGTTATGCGCCGGACAGCCGCAATGCGCTCAAGGAACATCTTGCCGCCAAGGGCGTGCCGAAGGCCGACATCGAGGCCTGTGGGCTGGTGCGGCATGGCGACGACATTCCGGTCTCCTATGACTGGTTCCGCGACCGCATCATGTTCCCGATCCCGGACTCGCGCGGCAAGATCATTGCCTTCGGCGGCCGGGCGCTGGCGCCCGATGCGCTCGCCAAATACATGAACTCGCCGGACACCGAGCTCTTCCACAAGGGCAACGTGCTCTACAATTTCGCCCGCGCCCGCAAGGCTCTCGCCAAGGGCGGCACCGTCATCGCGGTCGAAGGCTATATGGACGTGATCGCGCTGGCGCAGGCCGGCTTCGAGAACGCCGTGGCGCCGCTCGGCACAGCGCTCACCGAAAACCAGCTGGAGCTTCTGTGGCGCATGGCGCCGGAGCCGGTGCTCTGCTTCGACGGCGACAAGGCCGGGCTGAAGGCGGCGTGGCGGGCCGCGGATATGGCGCTGCCGGCCGTCCAACCTGGTCGCTCGGCGCGCTTTGCGCTGCTGCCGGAAGGAAAGGATCCCGACGATCTGGTCAAGGCCGAGGGGCCGGACGCTTTCCGCGCCGTGCTCGCCGACGCGCGGCCGCTGGTCGACCTTTTATGGATGCGCGAGACGGCGGGCGGCGTCTTTGACACCCCCGAGCGGCGGGCGGAACTCGAAAAGACGTTGCGCGAGTTGACCAGTCGCATCCGCGACGAGAGCCTGCGCTATCACTATCAACAGGAGATGCGCGAGAGGGTGCTGAGCTTCTTCGGCTCGCAGCGCGGCCCGCGGCAGGGCCGTCATGATGGCGGTCGACCGGGCGAGCGCGGCCAGGGCAAGGCTGCGGCACCCGGCGGACAATTCGCCAAGGGTGGCGGCGGCCGCATCGCGATCACCGAGAGCCTCGGCCAGTCGGCGCTGGTCAAGCGCGGCGAGGGCATGTCGGTGCGCGAGGCGACGATCATCGTGGCGCTGATCAACCATCCGGCGCTGATCGACGAGAATTTCGCTCACGTCGAATTCCTCGACCTTGCCAACAGCGATCTGAGGCGGCTGCATGCCGCCATCCTCGATGCCATGGCGCATGACATGGCCAATGATCGCGGCGCCGTGATCGCGACGATCGAGCGTGCTGGCTGCGGCGAGGTTTGGGAGCGCGCGGTGGCGCTGATCAAGCGCGCCAGGCAATGGCCGGCGCTGGAGACCGCCGCGCTCGAGGATGCCCGCGATGCCTTCAACCAGGCGCTGCACTTGCAGCGCAGCGCGCGCACCTTACATAGAGAACTGAAACAGGCGCAGGCAGCGCTCGACGCGGATCCATCGGACGAAAATTTCCGGCATCTGGTCGAGATTCAGGCGCAATTCAACGATGTGCAGGCAACGGAAGCGCTGATCGAAGGGTTCGGCGTGTCCTCGGGCAGGGTTGGACGCGTATAGGGTCCAACCTCGTCCAGGGAGCGAAATGGAAATGTCCCCGCGTCGAATCGACGCCTCTAAGTCGGGTAATTGATTCGCTTTTTTCATGCGAATCATGCGAGAGGCGCTTGACCTTCTGGCAGAATGGCGGAATCAGGACGATTCGAAATATTAACCCGTGCCAGGCGTCGACGGGAAAATTGAGCGATGCCGGGTACTGGTCACTGGACGGGCAAAAGGCCTGCCACAGATATCAGGGTTAATCTGGACTTAACGAGAGATGCGGTTACTGGCCCGGTGAAGAGCGTTCTGGTGCGAGCGCATCCGATTTGACCGGCACTGCAGCTTACGCGGCTTCGCTAGAAAGCCGCTTGGAGACGACAAAGAATGGCGACAAAGGAAAAGGAAGAGGTCGAGACCGAACGTGAAGGCGCCACTGATGGCCCTCTGCTCGACCTTTCCGATGATGCTGTCAAGAAGATGATCAAGGCCGCCAAGAAGCGCGGCTACGTCACGATGGACGAGCTGAACTCGGTGCTGCCTTCGGAGGAAGTGACCTCCGAGCAGATCGAGGACACGATGGCGATGCTTTCCGACATGGGCATCAACGTCGTCGAGGACGACGAGCAGGGCGAGGAACCCGAAGGCGGCGACTCTGGCGCCGACGCCGAGGAAGATGCCAATGAGCTCGCCGAGCAGACCGGCACGGCGGTCGCCACCACGACCACCAAGAAGGAGCCGACCGATCGCACCGACGATCCGGTGCGGATGTATCTGCGCGAGATGGGCTCGGTCGAGCTTCTGTCGCGCGAGGGCGAAATCGCCATCGCCAAGCGCATCGAGGCCGGCCGCGAGACGATGATCGCGGGCCTGTGCGAAAGCCCGCTGACCTTCCAGGCCATCATCATCTGGCGCGACGAGCTCAACGAATCGAAGATCCTGCTGCGCGAGATCATCGACCTGGAAGCCACCTATGCCGGGCCGGAAGCCAAGCAGGCGCCGGTGGTCGAGCGGATCGAGGAAGCCCCCAAGGCCGAGGAAAAGCCGCGCGGCCGCGCCGCCGCGCGCGAAGAAGAGGACGACATCACCAATGTCGGCGCCGACACCCGCGGGCTGGAAGAGGACGAGGACGACGAGGACGAGGCGAGCCTGTCGCTGGCGGCGATGGAAGCGGAACTGCGTCCGCAGGTGATGGAGACGCTCGACGTCATCGCCGACACCTACAAGAAGCTCCGCAAGCTGCAGGACCAGCAGGTCGAGAACAGACTGGCCGCCGCCGGCACGCTGTCGCCAAGCCAGGACCGCCGGCTGAAGGAGTTGAAGGACCAGCTGATCAAGGCGGTGAAGTCGCTGTCGCTCAACACGGCGCGCATCGAGGCGCTCGTCGAGCAGCTCTACGACATCAACAAGCGGCTGGTGCAGAACGAAGGCAAGCTGCTGAGGCTCGCCGAGAGCTATGGCGTGCGCCGCGAGGAATTCCTCAAGGAGTACCAGGGCTCCGAGCTCGACCCGAACTGGACGCGCTCGATCGCCAACCTGACCTCGCGCGGCTGGAAGGAATTCACCAAGAACGAGAAGGACGCGATCAAGGACCTGCGCGCCGAGATCCAGAACCTCGCCACCGAAACGGCGATCTCGATCTTGGAATTCCGCAAGATCGTCAACCAGGTGCAGAAGGGTGAGCGGGAAGCCGCCATCGCCAAGAAGGAAATGGTCGAGGCGAACCTTCGCCTCGTCATCTCCATCGCCAAGAAATACACCAACCGCGGCCTGCAGTTCCTCGACCTGATCCAGGAAGGCAATATCGGCCTGATGAAGGCGGTCGATAAGTTCGAATACCGCCGCGGCTACAAGTTCTCGACCTACGCGACATGGTGGATCCGGCAGGCCATCACCCGCTCGATCGCCGACCAGGCGCGCACCATTCGCATTCCGGTGCACATGATCGAGACGATCAACAAGATCGTGCGCACCTCGCGCCAGATGCTGCACGAGATCGGCCGCGAGCCGACGCCGGAGGAACTGGCCGAGAAGCTCGCCATGCCGCTGGAAAAGGTGCGCAAGGTGCTGAAGATCGCCAAGGAGCCGATCTCGCTCGAAACGCCCGTGGGCGACGAGGAGGATTCGCATCTCGGCGACTTCATCGAGGACAAGATGGCGATCCTGCCGATCGATGCGGCGATCCAGGCCAATCTGCGCGAGACGACGACCCGCGTGCTCGCCTCGCTGACGCCGCGCGAGGAACGTGTGCTGCGCATGCGCTTCGGCATCGGCATGAACACCGACCACACGCTGGAAGAGGTCGGCCAGCAGTTCTCGGTCACCCGCGAGCGCATCCGCCAGATCGAAGCCAAGGCGCTGCGCAAGCTCAAGCACCCGAGCCGGAGCAGAAAACTGCGGAGCTTCCTGGATAGCTGATACCGGCTTGGACATATCTTCGAAAGGGCGCCTTTGGCGCCCTTTTTTCGTGGAGACATGGACGATGGCGGCCCAGCGGCAGGCTCTTGCCGCCTCGGTCTTTCAGGCGGATAATTTCCACGTCGGATGCGTTTTCCGGGCGACAAACCGGATGCCCGCCCCGGTGGAAGGTCCGCGACCTTAACGCCGTGCTCCGTGGCGCCGGAGGAGGTGTGCCATGACGACTTACATCATGCTGCTCAACTGGACCGAGCAGGGTGCCAGAAATGTGCGCGAGTCACCGAAGCGGCTCGACGCCGCCAAGAAGCAGCTGGGCGACATGGGTGGATCGTTCAAGGCGTTCTACCTGACCATGGGCGAATGCGACATGGTGGCCGTCGTCGAGGCGCCGGACGATGCGGTGCTCGCGCGCTTCGCGCTGATGCTGGCGGTGGGCGGCAGTGTAAGGACGCGAACCCTGAAGGCATTCCCGGAATTCGCCTATCGCGAGATCATTACCTCACTGGGATGAATCGCGGCCCGGGTGAATCCGGGCTAGTCCTCACCGCATGTTCAAGCGCGGCGTGCCCGAGCGGTTCACACGGCGCGGCTTAGGCTGTTGTCTTATGCATGTCGATGTCCCAAAACCGCTGCGCACTTTTGGGCGACATGCACTGGGGCATTGCCGGATCGTGCGGGAGGTCGCGCCTCGACATGTCCAAGCCATCGCTCACCGTCTGGTACAACACGCGCTGCCCGGTCTGCGATGCCGGCATCAGCAGGCAGAAGCGGCGACTGGTCGAGGCGGTCAAGGCGGGCCGGATCAAGTTCCGTGACATCAATCTCGAGCCGTCGGCGCTTGCCGGATACGGCGCCTCGCTGGAGGATATCCGCCGCCGCCTGCATGCCACCGACGCGGAGGGCAGGCTGCTGGTCGGCGCCGACGTCGCGATCGCGGTGTGGCGGAGAACGCCGGGCGAGGGCTGGCTGGCGGCGCTGCTCGGCAACCCCGTCCTCCTGCCGCTGACACGTCTTGCCTACGATCGCTTCGCCGATCTTCTCTACGTCTGGAACCGGCGCAAGGGCCGCTGGTAGACGAAGGGCTCGCCGATGAGGGGAGGCCCGGATCCGGTCCGGGCCTTGCCGGCTATCTGGAGGCGGGGTCGCACAGCCAGCCGACGATGCGGCGCACCACCGGCAGAACCATGAGCAGCGTCGGAAACGCCACCAGCCAGGAGAGGCCCCAGGCCGTCAGCCAGACGGCCGGCAGGCCCGGCTGAAGCCCAAGGCTCTTCAGCGTCGAGATGAACGAGACGATGAAGGTCATCAACAGCGACAGCACCAGCGGAGTGAGAACAGCGGCATAGCGCGCGGGCAATCTGCCGCGCTTGCGGGTCGTGGTCATTGGGATTTTCCCTGAGGTGTCCGGTCGAGCGCATAGGCATCCGTTGGCCGCTTGCGGCGCAATTGCCCGGAACGACCGGGGATGGATGCGTTGTTTGACGTCAGACGCTTACGGAGCGGTCGTCGACCCTCGCGCGCCTTTTAGCGGCGAGCTTTTGCGAAATCAATCCCGCTGGCGCCATTTTCAGATACATCGTAAGATATATCTTGACTCGAGGAAACGGCGGGCCTAATTGAGATATATCGTAAGACATAACTCAAGGAGCAATCCATGCACAGACATCATCCTTTCGGCGAGCGCGCCGAGCGCGCTTTCCTGCATATGGCCGGCAAGTTCGGCGGTCGCGGCGGCGGTTTCGGTCCGTTCGGGGCGGGCATGCGCGGCGGCGGCCGCGGCGGCCCGGGCGACATGTTCCGCGCCGGGCGCATGCTGGCCGACGGCGATCTCAAGCTGATCACGCTGTCGCTGCTGGCCGAGGCGCCGCGCCACGGCTACGACATCATCAAGGCGCTGGAGGAGCGCACCAGCGGCATCTACAGCCCAAGCCCGGGCGTGGTCTATCCGACGCTGACCTTCCTGGAAGAGGCGGGCTATGCCATCTCCTCGGCGGAGGGCAACAAGAAGGTGTTCTCGATCACCGAGGCCGGACAGGCGCATCTCGACGAGAACCGCGAGATGATCGACCACGTGCTCGACCATCTCGAACGCTTCGGCCGCAAGATGGCCAAGGCGCGCGACTGGTTCGGCTGGAACGACGACGGCGAGGAGGGCGGCCGGCATCGCGGGCGCCACGAAAAGCGCGATGCGTTCCGTGCCGTGCGCCACCGGCTGCGCGCGGCGCTCAGCGAAATCGTCGATGCGCCGGAAGACAAGCAGGCGCAGGCGATGAGCATCCTGGAAGATGCCGCCGCGGCGCTTGAAGCGCTGTCGCGCCGCTGAAGCCGCCAGCAACCCACGCAAAAAAAAGCCCGGAAGATCCGGGCTTTTTTCGTTGCTGGAGCCGCACGTATCTGGGACGTGCCTGCCGGCGGTCATTCCTTGCCGACATATTCGCTGATCAGCTTTTCGTTGCGCGCCTTTTCGATCTTGGCAGTCGTCTCGGCGGCGACGCGCTCGTCGGTGCGGTATTTGACGAGGTTGACCAGGCTGCCGGTGAGCAAGAGCACGCCCATGCCCCAATAGCCCTTGGTCGACAGGTCGACCGGAGCGAGCCACAGCGACAGGCCAAGCATGAAATAGGCGATGCCGACCGAGATGGTGTTGAACATGATGTAGGTCTGATTGGCGTTCATTGTCGTTGTCCCTTTGGTTGGTGAGGTAGGTTTCGTGGATCAGTGCGTGGATTTCAGGCGCTCGAGCACGTCCTGTGCCCGGACCTTGGTCGAGGGGCCGTGGCCTGCCTCCTCCAGCTTGCCGCGGATGGCTTCCTGGCTGAGGCCGGCATCGATCTCGTCGAGGATGCTGGCTTCCTCGAACGGGTCGCCGCGCTCCCGGATGCGGGCGAGCAGCGCCTCTGCCTCGTTGAGGCTGGCCGTCCGGCCGATGGAACGGTTGAGGCGTCGCTGCGCCTTCTGCTCGGCGTCGATGGCGCGCGCCGAGATCATGCCCTGGTTGAGGTCGACGATGCGTCGGTGCGCCTGTTCCAGCGACAGGCGCACCGACGCATCGTCGACCTCAACCAG
>NZ_RZOT01000315.1:0-6993 GCF_003999085.1 Mesorhizobium sp. M4A.F.Ca.ET.090.04.2.1 | reverse complement strand
TGCCTATATCGAGCCGGAAGCCGGCTATGCCTACATGGACGGCGACACGCTGGTCGTCGTCGCCTGCACGCAGGCGCCCTATATGGACCGCGACGACACGGCAAAGGTGCTCGGTCTTGCCGTCGACAAGGTGCGCATCGTGCCGACCGCCACCGGCGGCGGCTTCGGCTCGAAACTCGACGTCTCGCTGCAGCCGCTGATCGGCCTGGTGGCGATGAGGACGGGCCGCCCGGCGGCCCTTGCATACACCCGCAATGAATCGATGATTTCGACCACCAAGCGCCATCCCGCCGAGATGCAGGCGACGATCGGCGCCGATGCCGGTGGCCGCGTCACCGGCATGGTCTTTTCCGGCGATTTCAACACCGGCGCCTATGCCAGTTGGGGTCCGACCGTCGCCAATCGCGTGCCGGTGCATGCCTCCGGCCCCTACCTGACGCCGAACTACCGCGCCGAAGGCCGGGCCATCCACACCAACGGCCCGATCTCCGGCGCCTTCCGCGGCTTCGGCGTGCCGCAGGCGACGATCATGCAGGAGACGCTCTACGACGAACTTGCCGGCAAGCTTGGGCTGGATCGGCTTGATTTTCGCTTGAAAAACTGTCTTCGTAACGGCTCCGAAACGGTCACCGGGCAGCGCCTCGAGTCGGGCGTCGGCATCGGCGAATGCCTGGAAGCGCTTCGCCCGCATTGGGCCCGCGCGCTCGCCGAGGCCGAGGCGTTCAACGCCGCCAGCGAGGACAGAAAGCGGGGCGTCGGCGTCGCCTCCTGCTGGTATGGCTGCGGCAACACCTCGCTGCCCAATCCCTCGACCATCAAGGTCGGCATCGCGGCCGCGGGCGAGGTCGTGCTGCATCAGGGTGCCGTCGACATCGGCCAGGGATCGAACACCGTCATCAGCCAGATCTGCGCCGATGCGCTCGGCCTGCCATTGCAAAAATTTCGCCTGAAGTGCGCCGATACCGCGATCACGCCCGACGCCGGTAAGACGTCCGCCTCGCGCCAGACTTTTGTGACCGGCAAGGCGGCCGAAAAGGCAGGCAGGGCATTGCGTGAGAAAATCCTGCGCTTTGCCAATGTCTCTGACCGGGCGACCATCGCGCTCGACGGCTTCAGCATCTTCATCCGCGAAGGCGACGCCACACGGCGTGTCGACCTGTCTGAGCTGAAAGCCAATGCCGACGGATTGGTGTTCGTTGCGGAAGAGACCTACGACCCGCCGACGCTGCCCCTTGACGCCAAGGGGCAGGGCAAGCCTTATGCCGTCTATGGCTATGGCGCGCAGATCGCCGAGCTGGAGGTCGATCTCAAGCTGGGCACCGTAAGGCTGATCAGGATCACCGCCGCGCACGACGTCGGCAAGGCGATCAATCCGGTGCTGGTCGAGGGCCAGATCGAGGGCGGCATCGCGCAGGGCATCGGCATGGCGCTGATGGAGGAATACATCCCCGGCCGCACCGAGAACCTGCACGACTACCTCATCCCGACCATCGGCGACGTGCCGCCGGTCGAGCACATACTGGTCGAGGTTCCGGACCCGGAAGGACCCTTCGGCGCCAAGGGGCTGGGCGAACACGTGCTGATCCCGACCGCGCCGGCGATCCTCAACGCCGTCCGCCACGCCACCGGCGTGCTCGTCACCAAGGTGCCGGCGACGCCGAGCCGCATCCTTGCGGCGATCCGCGACAAGGAGGCGCGCCGATGAGCGAGCTTGCCGAACGTTTCGAAACCCACGATCCCGGCGAGAAGCAGGTGGCGGAGAAGATCCGCTGCGATGCCTGTCCGGTCATGTGCTACATCGCCGACGGCCGCACCGGCGCCTGCGACCGCTACGGCAATGTCGGCGGCCGTATCGTGCGCATGGATCCGCTGACCATCCTCGACCACGCAGCCGAGACCGGCGGCGCTGTCGTGCCGTTCGTCGCCGAAGGCGAAGCCTGGAACGGCGAGCTGGTCAACACCGGCCGGCGCTTCGTCAGCGCCATCGGCGCCGGCACCACCTATCCCGACTACAAGCCGGCGCCCTTCATCGTCAGCCAGGAGGTCGACGGCGTCGATCTCGTCACCGTCGTCACCGAGGGCATCTTCTCCTACTGCGGGGTCAAGGTGAAGATCGACACCGATCGCCATATCGGCGACGAGACGGCAACAGTGCGGTCGGAAGGCGAGGCGATCGGCCACGTCACGACCGGCGAATACGGCTCGCAGATGCTGTCGCTCGGCGGCGTCCATCATCTGACCGGCGGCTCCAAGACCGAAGGCCGCGCCACCTGCGATGCGCTGCTCAACCTGTGCAACCGCAAGCCGGTGGAACTCACCATCGATGGCGGCGCGACGGTCATCGTTGAAGCCGGCAAACCGCCGGTCATCGACGGCAAGGTCGAGCACCGCATGCGCGTCGGCTGCGGCTCGGCCACCATCGGCATGTTCGCCACGCAATGGCGCGGCCTTGTCGACGAGGTGGTGGTAGTCGACGACCACATCACCGGCGTCGTCTCGGAGCATCAGGCCGGCAAGGTGCTGGGCTGGCAGGATACCGGGATCAAGATCATCGGCCGTCGCTCGACGCCCGGTCGCTATTTCAAGGTGTCGGAGCCAGGCCTCGGCTGGGGCGGCACCACCATCTCCGATCCGCTGTCGATTCTCGGTGAATGGAATGCCAAGAAGGGCGCGCGGCCGGGCCTGTCGCTGCTGATGGTCTCGACCACAGGCGAGCAGTTCGCCTACTACGAGCTCGACGATCAGTTGAAGCCGGTCGAAAAGCCGTTCCCCGAGCGGCTGCAGAAATCTGTCGGCCTGATCGAGGACAATTGCGAGCCGGCACTCTGCACCGTCCTGTTCATCGGCGGCGCCGGCGGCTCGCTGCGCGCCGGCGTCACCGAGAACCCGGTCAACCTCACCCGCTCGGTGCAGGGCCTGAGGACCTACGTTACAGTGGGCGGCGCGCCGGTCTATGTCTGGCCGGGCGGCGGCATCACGCTGATGGTCGACGTCACCCGCGTGCCTGAAGGTGCCTTCGGCTATGTGCCGACGCCGGCGCTGGTGGCGCCGATCGAATTCACCTTGCGCCGCGACGACTATGTCAGGCTGGGCGGCTACGAGGCAGAGATCCGCAGCGTCGAGGACATCCTCGCCAGGGGCGGCGAGTACCTCAATCCGCGCCGTGGCGCCGGCGCCGCCGTCAACAACCCATGGCCGCCGCTGGCGCAGCTGCGGCGTGCCGCTGCGAACGGGGCCGGATGATGACCGGCCCGCAGGCGCATTGGCTCGCCGACGGCAGGCGGCTTCACCTCAACCATGGGCCGATCGACCTTGTCGTCGAGACCTTTGGCGAGGAGGGCGAATGCCGCGCTGCTTACAGTCAGGCCGTCGCGCGGTTCCAGACCATCCTGGCGGAACTGGTTGAGGAGCTTCCGGAGCTGCGCCGCCCGGCCGCCTTGCGCCCTCGCGCCTTTGCCGGGCCGACCGCGCGCCGCATGGAGGCGGCGGTGGCGCCGCTGGCGCAAATGTTCATCACGCCGATGGCGGCCGTCGCCGGCTCGGTAGCCGACGAAATGCTTGGTGCACTGCTTGCCGGGCGAAGGCTCGATCGCGCCTATGTCAACAATGGCGGCGACAGCGCCCTCCATCTCGGCTCGGGGCAGTCGATGACCCTGGCCATAGCCGGCACCGGGCATGGCCTTGCCGACCGCATCGCCATTCATGCCGAAGATGGCGTACGCGGTGTCGCGACCAGCGGCTGGCGCGGCCGCTCGTTTTCGCTGGGAATTGCCGACGCTGTCACCGTACTGGCGCGCACCGGCGCCGAAGCCGATGCCGCGGCGACCCTCATCGCCAATGCCGTCGACCTGCCCGGTCACCGTGCGATCGAGCGCGTGCATGCTCGCGATATTGTGCCTGACAGCGATCTCGGCGACCGGCTGGTGACGCAGGGCGTCGGGACGCTTTCGCCGGGCGAAGTGGCGCGGGCGCTGGACAACGGGCTTGCCGTCGCAGAAGATTTTCGCCGGCGCGGCCTGATATCGGCCTCGGCGCTGTTCCTTGCCGGCGAGACCCGCATCAGTGGTTCGGTGGCGCTTGCCGCGCCCAACAAGCACAAAGCGAAGGAAACTGCCCATGCCTGAATTCCCGATCCGCAAGATCGCGGTCCTGACCGAAGAGATTTTTCATGATGGCGGTCCGGTGGCGGCAGCGCCACGCCGTCGCGCCGCCGCTCTCGCCGTGGTGAAGAACCCCTTTGCCGGCCGCTACGTCGAAGAGCTGCAGGGCGCAATGGACGACCTGAAGCCGCTCGGCTTGATGCTGGCAGATCGGCTGATTGCGGCGCTCGGCGGTGACGTGAGGCAGATCGACGGCTACGGCAAGGGCGCCATCGTCGGCTCCGCCGGTGAGCTGGAGCACGGCGCGCTCTGGCACGTGCCGGGCGGCTACGCCATGCGCGAGCGGCTCGGCGACGCCAAGGCGATCGTGCCGTCGGCCAAGAAGGTCGGCGCCTTTGGTTCGCGGCTCGACGTGCCGCTCGGCCACATCAACGCCGCCTATGTGCGCAGCCATTTCGACGCCATGGAAGTCGGCATCAGCGACGGGCCGCGTCCCGACGAGATCCTGTTCTGCCTTGCCATGACCTGTGGCCCGCGCGTGCACGACCGCATGGGCGGCCTGGCGGCCAAGGACATCAAGGCGTGGGACGGGCTGAGATGAGCACCGAGGACAATCTGCTGCGACTGGTCGAGGCCGAAGAACCCGACGAAAACGGCTATCACCTGCAAGACCAGGTCGGCTTCATCCTGCGCAAGGCGCATCAGCGCCATGTCGCGATCTTCGCCGCGCATATCGCCGACCTGACGCCGCCGCAATTCGCTGCGCTCGCCAAGCTCTACGACATCGGCGAGACCTCGCAGAACCAGCTCGGCACCTTTATCGCCATGGACGCGGCGACGGTGAAAGGCGTCATCGACCGGCTGAAGGCGCGCGGGCTGGTGGATGTCTCGAAGCACGATGTCGACAAGCGCCGCTTGCTTGTCAACCTGACGGCGGAGGGCCGCGAGGCGGTCGAGCGGCTGTTCCCGCATGCACGTACCATCACCGAGGAGACGCTGGCGCCGCTGTCGACCAGGGAAGCCGCGACCTTCATGCGCCTGCTGGCCAAGCTGGCCTAACCGGCAGCGGCGGTTCCTGGATACGAAAAAGCCCGGCGCGAAGCCGGGCTTTTTTCTGGGTCCTGAGATCCGTCCGGATCAATGATCAAACGCCTTGACGATTTCCTCGGTCATCTTCTTGGCGTCGCCGAGCAGCATCATGGTGCCGTCCTTGTAGAACAGCGTGTTGTCGATGCCGGCATAGCCGGAGCCGAGCGAGCGCTTGACGAACAGGCAGGTGCGGGCCTTGTCGACGTCGAGGATCGGCATGCCGTAGATGGGGGAGGCCTTGTCGTCGCGCGCGGACGGGTTGGTGACGTCGTTGGCGCCGATGACATAGGCGACGTCGGCCTGCGCGAATTCGGAGTTGATATCCTCGAGCTCGAACACCTCGTCATAGGGCACGTTGGCTTCGGCGAGCAGCACGTTCATGTGGCCGGGCATGCGGCCTGCCACCGGATGGATGGCGTATTTGACCTCGACCCCATTGGCTTTGAGCTTGTCGGCCATTTCGCGCAGCGCGTGCTGCGCCTGCGCGACCGCCATGCCGTAACCGGGCACGATGATGACCTTCTGCGCGTTCATCATCAGATAGGCGGCATCGTCGGCTGAACCCTGCTTGACGGTGCGCTCGATGCCGTCGTCGGCCGCCGCCGCCGTCTCGCCGCCGAAGCCGCCGAGGATGACCGAGATGAACGAGCGGTTCATGCCCTTGCACATGATGTAGGACAGGATCGCGCCCGACGAGCCGACCAGCGCGCCGGTGATGATCAGCGCCAGGTTGCCAAGCGTGAAGCCGAGCGCCGCCGCAGCCCAGCCCGAATAGGAGTTCAGCATCGACACCACCACCGGCATGTCGGCGCCGCCGATCGGGATGATCAAGAGCACGCCGAGCACCAGCGAGGCGGCGACGATCAGCCAGAAGACCAGCTTGGACTCGGTGGTGACGAGCAGCACGATCAGCACGACCAGGGCGATGCCGAGCGCGATGTTGATGAGATGGCGGCCGCCGATCATGATCGGCTTGCCCGACATGCGGCCGTCGAGCTTCAGGAAGGCGATGACCGAGCCGGTGAAGGTGATGGCGCCGATGGCGACGCCGAGGCTCATCTCAATCAGCGCCTGGGCATGGATGTCGGCGACCGTGCCGATGCCGAAGCTTTCCGGCGCGTAGATGGCGGCGGACGCCACCATCACGGCGGCGAGGCCGACAAGCGAGTGGAAGGCGGCGACCAGCTGCGGCATCGAGGTCATGGCGATGCGGCGCGCGGTGACCGCACCGACGCCACCGCCGATGGCGAGCCCCAGCACGATCAGGCCGAAGCCGCCGGCCGACGGCACCGCCAGCGCCAGCGTCGTGGCGATGGCGATGCCCATGCCGATCATGCCGTAGAGGTTGCCCTGGCGGCTGGTGGTCGGGTGCGACAGGCCGCGCAGCGCCAGGATGAACAGGATGCCCGAGACAAGATAAAGGAACGAAGCGAAGTTGGCGTTCACGTCACTTGTCCTTCTTCTTGTACATGGCCAGCATGCGCTGGGTGACGAGGAAGCCGCCGAAGATGTTGACGGAAACCAGCATCAGCGCGACGAAGCCAAAGCCGGTGGCAAGGCCAGAGGCCGAGATGCCGACGGCAAGCAGCGCACCGACGACGATCACCGACGAGATGGCGTTGGTGACGGCCATCAGCGGCGTGTGCAGGGCCGGCGTGACCGACCAGACGACGTAGTAGCCGACGAAGATCGCCAGCACGAAGATGGCGAAGCGGAAGACGAAGGGGTCGATGGCGCCGCCGGAGAGCGCATGAGCGGCGTCGCCCGCTGCCTCGGCGGCTGGGGCGGTGGCCAGATCGTGCAC
>NZ_RZOT01000314.1:0-7003 GCF_003999085.1 Mesorhizobium sp. M4A.F.Ca.ET.090.04.2.1 | reverse complement strand
ACAGTCGGTGTGCAGCCAGAGCCTTTCGGGCCGATATGACCAGACCGCGCGAAGCGACCGGTCAAGCAGGAACGGCCCGAGCCGACGGCCCTGGAAAGCGGGCACAAGCCCGAAATGGGTGAGCTCGACAACGGATTGGCCAACGCCGTTGAACTCGCACAGGCCGGCCGCCTCGCCGTCGACGCGCAGGACATGGACATGCGTCGCCGGACTGGCGAGCAGCCGTTCAAGCTCCCGTGGCTCCATGCGCAGCCGTTGATCCCACTGCAGCGGCTCGCCGACGGCGCGGTAGAGGCTGACATAGCCTCCGATATCGAGCGTTTCCCGCCCCACCGTCGCACCCGCCAGCCGGGCAGCAATGCCCTCGCCGGACGGCGGCTCGGTCATCTCCATGTAAGTGACGAGAAGGTCGACCATGGCACTCACTGGTGCCGTATTAGAGCGGGTTTTCGGCGTAGAACTCCAGCACGCGCTGCTTGAAGCTCTTATCGCCGACGGCCAGCATATGGTCGCGGCCCTCGATGTGGAATGCCCTTGCATTCGGCATCAACGCCGCCAGTTCGTCCGGCGAGCCGCCAATGTCGTCCTTGGTGCCGACGGCGATCAGGGTCGGCTGGAAAATCCGCGCCATGTCACCTTCGCTGAGCAGTTCGCGCGAGGTGGCGATACAAGCGGCAAGCGCCCGGCGGTCGCTGCGCGTCTGGTCGGCGAAGGCGCGAAACGAGCGGCCGCGCGGATGCGTCGTCGCCGCTGGATCTTCGGCAAGAAGTGCCGCCGCGATCGGGTCCCAGTCGCCGACACCGTCGACCATGCCGATGCCAAGGCCGCCGAACACCAGCGTCGCCACCTTGTCCGGGTCGGACAGCGCCAGGAAAGCCGAGATGCGCGCGCCCATCGAATAGCCCATCACATGGGCCCGTTCGATACCGAGATGATCGAGCAAGGCTGCCCCGTCGGAAGCCATTTTCGCCGGCGTGTAGTCGGCCTCGTTGTAACTCTTCGATGACGAGCCGTGACCACGGTTGTCGAAGGCAATCGCCCGGTAGCCGGCATCGTTCAGCGTCTTGAACCAGCCGGGCGACACCCAGTTGACATAGTGGCTGGAGGCAAAGCCGTGGATCATCAGCACCGGATCGCCGTAGCCCGATGCCGGCTGGCGATCGAGATAGGCAAGGTCGAAACCGTCGTGCGAAAAATACTGCATCGGCAAAGGTCCGGATTGTTCAGTTGGGATCGACGCTCGGCGCATCGCCCTTGTCCGGCGCCGGCCTGGCCGGCCCCGACGCCGTGCCGATGGCCGGATGGCGCAACAGGTCGCCGTCCGCGATACCGTCCTTGGCGGCCGTGCCTGCCTTGAGCTCGAGCACGAAGCGCACCGGTTCGCCGGGCGAGATGATCGCCTCGGACTGCGGCTCGCCGTGCAAGATTGCCCGGATCCTGCCGTCCTGCCCGACGAAGATCAGGTCGAGCGGCATCGGCGTGTTCTTCATCCAGAAAGTCAGGTCCCTGGACTCCTCGAACACGAACAGCATGCCGTGATCGTCGGCCATCTGCTGGCGGAACATCAGGCCAGCCTCTCGCTCATCGGATGTGTCGGCGATCTCGATCGAAAAGGAGCGTTCACCCGATTTCGTCACCGCCACCAGCGGCGTCGGGTCGACGGGCAGGATCATGGCCTGACCATCGGCCGAAGTCGGCCGCTGTGAATAGAAATAGACGGCGGCCGCGATGACGAAAGCCATCGCGACGCAGACCGCGCCAGCCGTCAGCCAGTTCCTGTGAAGCATGCAAGATCCTCGGCCGGACTGCGCTTAATGCGAGACCGGCAAGGTGCCCATATCCGGGTGAATTTCGGCAGCCATAAGGCCCTTGTCGCCGCGGCCGAAACGAACCAGCACGACCTGACCGGGCCTGAGCTCGGTGATGCCATAGCGCCGCAGCGTCTCCATGTGGACGAAAATGTCCTCGGTGCCCTCGCCCCGGGTCAGGAAGCCGAATCCCTTGGTGCGGTTGAACCACTTCACCAGCGCCCGTTCGAGTCCGCTCTCCGGCGCCACGGTGACATGTGTGCGCTGCTCCTGCATCTCGGCCGGGTGCACCGCCGTGCTGGCATCCATGGAAAGAACGCGGAAGGCCTGCAGGCCGCGCTCGCCCTGCTTGACCAGGCAAACGACACGCGCGCCTTCCAGCGCGGTCTGGAACCCGTCCTTTCGAAGGCATGTCACATGGAGGAGGATATCACCGGAGGCACCATCGTCCGGAAGAATGAAGCCGTAGCCCTTGGCCACGTCGAACCATTTGATCGCGCCGGCGATTTCGACAAGGTCGGCGCCCTCGCCGCCGCTGTCGCGCTTCAAGGCGCCGTCAAGGCTTCCGTCCCGCCCCGTAAAAGAGGCCTTTTCCCCCATAAGAATGCCCCCTTTTTTCAACACAACCGCAACTGATTCTTGACATCAGATTAACACCGCGGCTTCCGGTGTGTGCAAGACCTGACGTGCCTTTTTTCACCGTTGAACACTGGAATACCTCATTTGTCGTTTGCCGGCATGTCCGCAACCGGGGTGACGTGTCCTAAAATCGGACTGTGCCGCGCTCCGGCTCGGCTTGACTGTCGGATTGCCCCTCTTGCTCCGGCGTTCCGGCGATTGCCCTTTGGTCGGGTGGCCCCTATGTTCCGCCGCGACGCAACGCCCGGAGAAAGATCCCATGCGCTATCTGCACACCATGGTCCGCATCGCCGACATCGATGCCTCGCTCGACTTCTACTGCAACAAGCTCGGCCTGAAGGAAGTGCGCCGCTACGAGAACGAGCAGGGGCGCTACACGCTGATCTTTCTCGCCGCGTCGGGAGACGAGAAGAGCGGCATCGCGGAGAAGGCGCCGCTGGTCGAATTGACCTACAATTGGGACCCGGAGGACTACAAGGGTGGCCGCAATTTCGGCCACCTCGCCTATGAGGTCGACGACATCTATGCCACCTGCCAGCACCTGATGGACAGCGGCGTCACCATCAACCGGCCGCCGCGGGACGGCAACATGGCCTTCATCCGCTCGCCGGACGGGATCTCGATCGAGCTGCTGCAGAAGGGCCCGGCAAAGGCCAAGGCCGAGCCTTGGGCCTCGATGCCGAACACAGGCAGCTGGTAGGCGTTTCGCCAATCCCACGGCAATTTAACCGCCAAGCTCTGGCGCTTCGCCAGACGGCGCCTATCTATCCGCTCATGACGCCAGCTTTACGAGGCTGGCGTTTTTCTTGATCCGCCGGGAGAAATTCATCCATGCCGACCAGTCGCGCCGATGTCGCCACCGAACATGCCAGCCGCTACCTGCAGCAACTCTGCAAGCACTGGGCGCACAAATTTCCGGTCGAGTTCGACCCGCACCACGGCGCTATCGACCTGACGTCGCTGGGACGCACGGTGATGGAGGCCGATGCCAAAGCGCTCCATATCGCCGTGGCAGCCGACGACGCGACATCGCTCGAACGCCTGGAAACGGTCGTCGCCGACCACATCAAGCGCTTTGCCTTCCGCGAGGAACTGACCTTCGACTGGCAGAAGGCCGCGTGAGCCGATTGGCGTCAAGCGCCTGTCTGGCCCGCCATCTCGACCAGCGCCAGCACCGAGCGCCAGTTGCGGGCTGTGCCCGGCACTTTCAGGGTGCGTGGAATGAGATTGGCAAACACTGATTTTCCGAGCCCCTCCGGCGCATGCAGGTAAAGCACGTCGCGCTTGACCTCGAAGCGCTCCGGGCCGGTGCATTTTTCGGCGAGCCGCGCGATCTCCTCGGTCGTCGGCCCGCGCTCCAGCACATAGGCATGCAGCTTGGTCGGATCGTCGGAGACCTCCGGATAGGGATTTTCCTTCACCAGCCGCACGAACCAGCCGGCATCGCGCACCATGATGCGCGAATGGAACCCCCATTGCTTCTCGAAGGCGGCCTCCAGCTTTTTCGTCAAACCGGCGGCGTCGCCCTTTGCTGACCGGAACACGACGTTGCCGCTCTGCACATAGCTGACCACATCGGAAAAGCCGAGTTCCTCGAAGAAGGTCCGCAACTCCGCCATCCTGACAATGCGGTTGCCGCCGACATTGATGCCGGAAAACAGCGCGACGAAGACCGCTCCTTTCCCGCTCATATGATAAACCCGGCCAGCGTCTCGTTGTCGGTGATGTCCTGGTATTGCACGCCTTCGGCGTCGAAATTCGCTCTCAGCAGATCGAAATTGCGGCGGTCCTTGGTCTCGATGCCGATCAGCACCGAACCGAAATTGCGCGCCGATTTCTTCAGATATTCGAAGCGGGCGATGTCGTCGTCCGGCCCCAGCATTTCGAGGAAATCGCGCAACGCGCCCGGCCGCTGCGGAAAGCGGATGATGAAGTATTTCTTCAGCCCTTCGAAGCGCAGCGCCCGCTCCTTGACGTCGGGCAGCCGCTCGAAATCGAAATTGCCGCCCGAAACCACCGCGACGATGGTCTTGCCCCTGATCTCCTTGCGGGAAAAATCCTTGAGCGCATCGATCGCCAGGGCGCCTGCCGGCTCCAGCACCACGCCTTCAACGTTGAGCATCTCGATCATGGTCGCGCAGAGCCGGTTCTCCGGGATCAGCCGCACCGCATCGGCGGCAAATTCCCTCAGATGCCGCAACGGCTCACGGCCGATCTCCGCGACAGCGGCGCCGTCGACAAAATTGTCGACCTTGGAGAGCTTGATCCGTTTGCCTGAGGACAGGCTCTCGCTGAGGCTCGGCGCGCCTGCCGGCTCGCAGAAGACAAAACGCGCCTCGCGATGCTGGTCGGCGAAGTAGTGCGTCACACCGGCGGCGAGACCACCGCCGCCGACCGGCAGCATGACGACATCGGGCATGCGCGCGCCCGGCATTTGGTCCGCGATCTCATAGGCAACGGTCGCCTGTCCTTCGATGATGTCCTTGTGGTCGAAGGGCGGCACCATATGCGCGCCGCCGCTTTCCGCGAATTCGAACGCGGCGCGATAGCAATCGTCGAAGAAGTCGCCGACCAGCCTGATCTCGACGAAGTCGCCGCCAAACAGCCGCGTCTTGTCGATCTTCTGCTGAGGTGTAGTCACCGGCATAAAGACCACGCCCTTTTTGCCAAAATGGCGGCACACGAAGGCAAAGCCCTGGGCGTGATTGCCGGCGGAGGCGCAGACGAACAGCTCGGCGTTGTTGCCGGCGGCCAGCGCCTTGCGGAAGAAATTGAAGGCGCCACGGATCTTGTAGGAGCGTACCGGCGTCAGGTCCTCGCGCTTGAGAAGCACCCGCGCCCCGGTTTTCTTCGACAGATAGTCGTTTTCCTGCAGCGGCGTTTCCGGGAAGATCTGGCGAATAGCGGCGGCGGCGGTGGCAACGCGAGAAGAAAAACTGTTCATGGCAAATTGTCCCGAAGCGCACTGGGCGGGTTGATGTAAGCCTATTGCACATCCGGTCCCGCAAGGCCATTGTCCGCCGGCCATGAGCCCCGCTACCGGCATTCCCGGTATTTGCAAGCACTTGGAGGCGTTTGTTCATGCCTGTCGCGTCGGTTGCCCTGAAAACCATGTCGCTGCCGGAATTCGGCGAGCCGACGGTGATGCCGCTCATTCCACGCGCCACTTACGAGGCGCGCATCGAAGCGCTGGTTGCGCGCGGCTTGAAGGCCGGCTTCGATGGCTTCGTCATCTACGGCGACCGCGAGCATGCCGCCAACGTCGCCTATCTCTGCGGCTACGACCCCCGCTTCGAGGAGACGCTGCTGGTCATCGTTCCCGGCAGGGAAGCAAAACTGCTGGTCGGCAATGAGGGCTGGGGCTATGCCGAACTCTGCGGCGGCCCCTATGAGCGCGTCCTCTACCAGACCTTTTCGCTGCCGGCGCAGCCGCGCGACCGTTCCGACGCGCTGCCGGACATCCTGGCCGCTTGCGGGCTGAGGTCGGGCCACCGGATCGGCGCCATAGGCTGGAAGTCGTTCGGCGCTGGCGATGCCGGCTTTGGCGAGGCGACGCTCGACCTACCCTCCTTCATCGCCGACACGCTGCGCGCGCTCGCCGGCAACAACGGCGCGGTCCGGAATGCGGCCGATCTCTTGATGAACCCTGCCGACGGCCTGCGCGCGATCAACGAGGCCGATCAGCTTGCGTCCTTCGAATTCGCCGCGACCTTCTCCTCGCAAGGCCTGCGCAACGTGCTCCAGGGCATCGAACCCGACATGACCGAGCTGCAGGCGGCGCGGCTGATGGGCATCAACGGCCTGCCGCAATGCTGCCACCTGATGCTGTCCGCCGGCAGGCGCGCCCCCTATGGGCTGCCGAGCCCCCGCCTCGACATCATCAAGCGCGGCGATCCGATCACCATGGCCTACGGCATCCAGGGTTCGCTAAACGCCCGCGCCGGCTTCCTGGTCGAGAGCGCCGCCGAGCTGCCGCGGGGCATAAGCGATTACATCGAAAAGCTTGTGGCGCCCTATTTTTCCGCCGCCGTCGACTGGTACGAGACTATCGGCATCGGTGTCGCCGGCGGCGCGCTGTGGAAAGCGGTGCACGAGCGCATCGGCGACCCGTTCTTCGGCGTTGGTCTCAATCCCGGCCATCTCATTCATATCGACGAGTGGATGCATTCGCCGGTGTTTTCAGGCTCCGGCATCCAACTGAAATCGGGGATGGCGCTGCAGGTCGACGTCATCCCCGCAACCGGCACCGATTATTTCACCACCAACATCGAGGACGGCATCGCGCTCGCCGACGAACCGTTGCGCGAGGAGATCGCCGCGCGCTATTCGGAAGCCTGGAGTCGTATCGAGGCGCGCCGCGCCTTCATGGGCGATGTGCTCGGCATCCGGCTGAAGCCGGAAGTGCTGCCCTTCTCCAACATTCCCGCCTTCCTGCCGCCGTTCTGGCTTTCGCGCAACAGTGCAATGGCCGTCGCCGGGCGCTGATCACTTTTCGGCTGGACACGACTTACTTCCGCCGCACTTCGGCTGTCGGGGAGATATCGCGGTGGGTGGAC
>NZ_RZOT01000313.1:0-7021 GCF_003999085.1 Mesorhizobium sp. M4A.F.Ca.ET.090.04.2.1 | reverse complement strand
TCGAGGAAGGGCTTGTCGTCAACAGGATCGGTGCGACACGGCGCGAGCGAATCGAGCGGGTGCGCGAGGCGCTGGTCAGCGCCGGCATGCCGGGCGACATCCTCTCGCGGTTTCCGCATGAGTTCTCCGGCGGCCAGCGGCAGCGTATCGCGATCGCCCGGGCGATCGCGCTGGAGCCCGAATTCATCCTGCTCGACGAGCCGACATCTGCGCTCGACCTTTCCGTCCAGGCGCAGATTATCGACCTGCTGCGCAAGCTGCAGGACGAACGCGGCTTGAGCTATCTCTTCATCTCGCACGACCTCAAGGTGGTGCGCGCGCTGTGCCACCGCGTCATCGTCATGCAGCACGGCAAGGTCGTCGAGCAGGGACCTGTCGACGAGGTCCTCACCAATCCCAAGACCGCCTACACCGAACGGCTCGTCCGAGCCGCTTTCGATGTGGCCTGAGCATATGCCGGAGGTTAGCGTGGCAAGAAATCCCAAGATCACATTCATCGGCGCCGGTTCGACGGTGTTCATGAAGAATATTGTCGGCGACGTGCTGCAGCGCCCGTCGCTTTCGGGCGCGACAATCGCGCTGATGGATATCAATCCGCAGCGGCTGGAAGAAAGCGCTCTCGTCGTCAACAAGCTGATCGCGACGCTCGGCGTGAAGGCGAAAGCCGAAACCTATTCGGACCAGCGCAAGGCGCTCGCCGGCGCCGACTTCGTCGTCGTCGCCTTCCAGATCGGCGGCTACGAGCCCTGCACCGTCACCGACTTCGAGGTGCCGAAGAAGTACGGCCTGCGCCAGACCATCGCCGACACGCTGGGCGTTGGCGGCATCATGCGGGGTCTCAGGACCGTGCCGCACCTGTGGAAGATCTGCGAGGACATGCTCGCGGTCTGCCCCGAGGCGATCATGCTGCAGTACGTCAACCCGATGGCAATCAACACCTGGGCGATATCGGAGAAATACCCTGCCATCAGGCAGGTCGGCCTCTGCCATTCGGTGCAGGGCACGGCGATGGAGCTGGCGCACGACCTCGACCTTCCCTACGAGGAAATCCGCTACCGCTCGGCCGGCATCAACCACATGGCCTTCTATCTGAAGTTCGAGCATCGCCAGGCGGACGGTTCCTACCGCGACCTCTATCCCGATCTCGTGCGCGCCTATCGCGAAGGCCGCGCGCCCAAGCCCGGCTGGAACCCGCGCTGCCCGAACAAGGTGCGCTACGAAATGTTGACGCGGCTCGGCTATTTCGTCACCGAAAGCTCGGAACATTTCGCCGAATACACGCCCTATTTCATCAAGGACGGCCGCCCCGACCTGATCGAGAAGTTCGGCATCCCGCTCGACGAGTATCCGAAGCGCTGCATCGAACAGATCGAGCGCTGGAAAGGCCAGGCCGAAGCCTACCGCTCGGCCGACCGGATCGAGGTCGAGCAGTCGAAGGAGTACGCCTCGTCGATCATGAACTCGGTCTGGACCGGCGAGCCGTCGGTGATCTACGGCAATGTTCGCAACAATGGCTGCATCACCTCGCTGCCCTTCGATTGCGCCGCCGAGGTGCCGTGCCTGGTCGACGCTTCGGGCATCCAGCCTACGTATATCGGCGACCTGCCGCCACAGCTGACGGCGCTGATCCGCACCAACATCAACGTCCAGGAACTGACGGTGCGGGCGCTGATGAGCGAGAACCGCGAGCACATCTACCATGCGGCGATGATGGATCCGCACACCGCGGCCGAGCTCGATCTCGACCAGATCTGGTCGCTGGTCGACGACCTGCTCGCCGCGCACGGCGACTGGCTGCCGGCCTGGGCGCGTAAGGGTGGCCGGAGCAAGGCCGCCTAGGCGCCGGCCTTTTCGCGCGCCACAGCCTGCCAGCCGATGTCGCGGCGGCAAAAGCCCTGCGGCCAGTCGATGCGGTCGAGCGCGGCGTAGGCGCGTTGCTGCGCTTCGCCGACGGTCGCACCCGTCGCCGTGACATTGAGCACGCGGCCGCCATTGGCGACGAGCGCGCCGCCGTTGATGGCGGTGCCGGCATGGAAGATCTCGGCGCCGTCGCTGGCGGCCTCTTCAAGACCGCGGATGACCGAACCCTTTTCCGGCGTGCCGGGATAGCCCCTCGCCGCCATCACCACGGTCAGCGCCGCATCGTCGCGCCAGCGTATCGAGGTATGCGCGAGCTGGCCGTCGACGGCAGCGTTGAGCAGCACCAGGAGATCGTCCTTCAGCCGCATCATCAGCACCTGGCATTCGGGATCGCCGAAGCGGGTGTTGTATTCGATAAGCTTCGGCCCCTTGTCGGTGATCATCAGCCCGGCGAAGAGGATGCCGGCGAACGGCGCGCCGAGCTCGGCCATGCCGTGCATCGTCGGCTCGATGATCTCGCGCATGGTTCGCTCGACCATCTCGGGCGTCATCACCGGCGCCGGCGAATAGGCGCCCATGCCGCCGGTGTTGGGGCCGACGTCGCCATCACCGACGCGCTTGTGGTCCTGAGCGGTGCCGAAGGGCAGCGCCGTGGTGCCATCGCACAGGCAGAAGAAGCTCGCCTCCTCGCCGGTCAGAAATTCCTCGACCACCACCTCGGCGCCGGCGGCGCCAAAGGCGCCATCGAAACAGGCGTCGAGCGCGGCGAGCGCTTCGTCCAAGGTCATGGCGATGGTGACGCCCTTGCCCGCGGCGAGCCCGTCGGCCTTGATGACGATCGGCGCGCCCACCTTCTCGACATAGGCCCTCGCCGAGTCGAGGTCGGCGAAGCGGCCATAGGTGGCGGTCGGGATGTCGTATCTAGCGCAAAGGTCCTTGGTGAAGCCTTTCGAGCCTTCGAGCCGCGCCGCCCGCTTCGACGGACCGAAGACGCGGATGCCCTCGCCGCGCAAGTCATCGGCAATGCCGGCGACCAGCGGCCCCTCCGGCCCGACGACGACGAGATCGATCTTGTTGTCCTTGCAAAAGCCAGCTACCGCGGCGTGGTCGGCAATGTCGAGCTTGACCAGCTCGGCGTCACGGCCAATCCCCGGATTGCCGGGCGCGGCATAGAGTTTGGTCAACAGCGGCGAGGCCGCGATCTTCCAGGCCAGGGCATGTTCGCGGCCGCCGGAGCCGATCACCAAAACGCGCATGCCGATATCCCCAGTCATCCACGACAGGACCTCCCGCTATTGCCCCGGGGCCGGCGGGTCAAGGCTTTTGGCTCGCTCGATGCCGGTTGCGCACGGGAACGTCGCGCCAGGGGCGCCACGTTCCACGCCGATGGGCGGGTCACGTCGGCGCGGTCAGCGCTGGAAAACGACCGGAAACCAGTCTTCACGCAATTTCGGGCCGGGCTGCATGCCGTGCCCCGGATAGGGCGGCGAGGTGCGACCCGGACGCTTGACATAATGCGCGCGGCCGCTTGACGGCGCTCACCGCTGCTGCCACTCCAGCACGATGGAAACCATCCAGTCGAAAGCGGCGCAGGGCCGCGTCGCAGACGCGCCGAGCGGTCACTGGGTCTACCGCGCGCTGCCGCGCGGGCTCTGGCCCTATGCGCAGCTCGCGCGCTGGGATCGCCCGATCGGCTGGCAATTGCTCTTGTGGCCGTGTTGGTGGTCGGCCGCTCTTGCGGCAAGCGCCTATCCGCGTCCGACGGATCCGCTGCTGACCCTGCTGCCGGCGCCCTGGTATCTCTTGCTGTTCCTGGTCGGCGCGATTGCCATGCGCGGCGCCGGCTGCACCTATAACGACCTGGCCGACGAGGACATCGACAGCCAGGTCGAGCGCACGCGCTCGCGGCCGCTGCCGGCAGGCAAGGTAACGCGCCGGCAGGCCTGGATGTTCCTGGTCATCCAGGCGCTGGCGGGCCTGGCGGTGCTGTTGCAGTTCAACAGCTTCGCCATTCCGCTCGGCGTCGCCTCGCTCGTCATCGTCGCGGTCTACCCGTTCATGAAGCGTATCACCGACTGGCCGCAATTCGTGCTCGGGCTAGCCTTCTCCTGGGGCGCGCTGATGGGATGGGCGGTCGAGTTCGGCGATCTCGATGGCCCGGCCATCATGCTCTATATCGGGTCAATCCTGTGGGTGATCGGCTACGACACGATCTACGCACATCAGGACAAGGAAGACGACGCCATCGTCGGCGTGCGCTCGACGGCGCGCCTGTTCGGCGACAACACCAGGACCTGGCTGGTCGGCCTCTATGGCGGCGCGCTCGCCTGCTTCGCCATCGCCTTCGCCTCGGCGCAGGCGCCGATGCCGGCGCTGGCCGGGCTGATCGCCGCCGGCGCGCATATGGCGCGACAGATCGCGAAGCTGAACATCGACGATGCGGACCAGTGCCTCAGGCTGTTCAAGTCGAACAACCAGGTCGGCTGGCTGATCTTCCTCGGCCTGATCGGCGGCGCGCTATGGGTGGCGCTGAAGCCGCTGCTGTAGTTCTCCCTTCTCCCCGTTCAACGGGGAGAAGGTGGCGGCAGCCGGATGAGGGGCAGCGAGCCTTGCAGGCAAGGAGAAAATGTACAGCGGTTATACGGCCTCTGATCGGCTTTCGATGTGGCCAAACCCTGAGGTCGGCGCCGCCCCTCATCGCCCTGCCGGGCAGTGACGGGGAGAAGAAGGCTGTCATCGGCGGTTTCGCCAATCGCCAGCGGACTATTCCCGCGCGATGATCTCCTCGCCGTCGACGACGAGTCTGAGGCCAAGATTGCCCGCCCTACGGCGGGCGAGGAAGCGCGGGCGGCGCGTGGTCGAGATACGACCCTTGCGGCGCTCCTGGGGCGGCAGCGCCTTGATGGCGGCGCCGAGCGATTCCTCCAGCGTGCGAGCAACGCCGTCGGCCTCGATCAGAAGCATCGGCAGGCGATAGGCATCGGCCCAGGCGCGCCAGTCGGCGGCGACGTCGTCGAGGTCGTCGGCGACGAGCAGTGGCACCGACAGCATCGGATCATTGTGCAGCAGCTCGAGCGTCACGGTGACGTTGCCGTCGGGGTCTTCCATGGCGCGGGCGGCAACGCCGCGAAACGCCTTGGCAGGCAGTGCGATGATCGCCGGCACGCCGCTCATCTCCAGCATGCGGCGAATGACGGCACCACGCTGGTCGATGGTGAAGGTAACGTCGCCATAGTCGTCGCGTGTCGCATAGCTCACCATCTGCGGCAGGCGGAATGGGTCGAGACGCATGTTGCGCCCTGCCCAGACTGGCTTCAGTCCAGTGTTCATCGAGTGCCTTCCTGTGTCTCCTGAGGGCCGTTTACCGGTTCTCTCCGGGCCAGTTTTTTCCGGCCTCGCTTATGCGGAAACATTAGCGCTGGCTCCTTACCGCCGCGCTTAAGAAAGTCGGTTAAATTTTGCTGATCTCGGGGATGGTTATCGGAATGCAACCACCCACAACATGTTGGAAGGATCAGATAACCTTACCGGGATTCATGATGCCGGCGGGGTCGAAGGCCGCCTTCACCCGGCGCATCAGTTCGATCGCCATCGGCGGCGCCGTGGCGATCAGTTCGTCGCGCTTCAGCTGGCCGATGCCGTGCTCAGCCGAGATCGAGCCATGGAAGGAGCGCACGACCTCGTGCACGGCCTGGTTCATGGGATGGTAGAGGTCGAGAAACGCCGCGTCCTGCCAATCCACGGGGCGGGAGATGTTGTAGTGGAGGTTGCCGTCGCCCATATGGCCGAAGCAGACCACGCGGGCGCCGGGACAAACGCTCTCCACCACGCCGGCAGCCTTGTCGATGAAGTCGGGGATCGCGGCGATCGGCACCGAGATATCGTGCTTGATCGAGGCGCCCTCCGGCTTCTGGCACTCTGGCAGCACCTCGCGGAAATTCCAGAAGGCGTCGCCCTGGCCAAGGCTCGCCGCGATCGCCGCGTCGCCGACAAAGCCCTGTTCGAGCCCGGCCGACAGTATTTCCTCGATCAGCGCCCTGCCGTCCTCCTCGGAGCGGCCGGAGGAGACCTGCATAAGCGCATACCAAGGCCAGTCGTCGGCCAGCGGCCGGGTGACGCCTTGCGCATGCTTCAGCGTGTAGTCATACGGCCGCTTGCCGATCAGCTCAAAGGCGGTGAGCGAAGCGCCCGCCCGGCCCATCGCCAGGCTGAACAGGGAAAGTGCATCGCGAGGCGACGACAGGCCGGCAAAGGCGACCTCCCTGCCCTTCGGCTTCGGAAACAGCTTGAGCACGGCGGCGGTAATGACGCCGAGCGTGCCTTCGGCGCCGACGAAGAGGTTCTTCAGGTCGTAGCCGGTATTGTCCTTCTTCAGCTTGCGCAGATCGTCGAACACCTCGCCGGTCGGCAGCACGACTTCGACGCCGAGGCAGAGCTCGCGCGCATTGCCATAGGCAAGCACGCCGGTGCCGCCGGCATTGGAGGAGAGGTTGCCGCCGATCTGGCAGGAGCCTTGCGCGGCAAGCGACAGCGGAAACAGCCGGCCGGCAGCGTCGGCCGCTTCCTGCAAGGTCTGCAGGATGACGCCGGCCTCGACGGTGACGGTGTTGGAGAGCACGTCGATCTCGCGGATGCGGTTCAGCCTGGACAGCGACAGTATGATGTCATGGCCGGACTTGTCGGGCACCTGGGCGCCAACCAGTCCGGTGTTGCCGCTCTGCGGCACGACGGGCGTTTTGGTCTCGGTCGCAAGCCGCATGATGCGGCTCACCTCCTCGACGCTGCCCGGCCTCAGCACCAGCGACGTCCGGCCGTGCCAGAGGCCGCGCCGTTCGGTGATGTAGGGTGCGATCTCGGCCTGGTCGCGCAAGGCGTATTTCTCGCCAACGATGGCCGCGAAACGGTCGACAAGGCTGGGGTCGAGCTCGAAGGGCTGGTCGTCGGACTGATCGTTCATGGGGCCAGAACCTATGGCGCTCAGGCGATCTTGTCACGGGGTGCTGCGGCGCGCGACAGCCGGTCGTTGATCGCCTCGCCCAGACCGTCGAAAGGGATCGGCTCGACGGCGATGGTCGCGGCGCCGCTGCGGTCGAGCTCCTGCATGTAAGCGAACAGGTTCGCCGCAGCCTCGCGCAGATCGCCCGCCTCGGAGAGGTTGCGC
>NZ_RZOT01000312.1:0-7032 GCF_003999085.1 Mesorhizobium sp. M4A.F.Ca.ET.090.04.2.1 | reverse complement strand
GATTGCAGCCGCTTATCGCGGACGGTCTGTTGTCTTCAGCGCCGGTGCGTGAGCCCGAGCAGACCTTCTCGCTGTTCATCTGGCTCAACAATGGCGGCATCGTCATGGACTGGCTGATGTCCGGCATCGATCCAGAGAATGCCGGACTGGACAAGATCCCGACAAGCGTGGTCTCGATCGCAGAGTTCGCCCGATGGCTTAAGCTGTCGCGCACCCATCTCGCGCGCAAGCTGCATGACGCCGAGGAACTCGGCAGCATCGGCTGGGCCGGCCAGCGCGGCCATTCCCTGATGTGGGTTTCGAAGGAATTCTACCACGAATACATGGCCGTCCAGGCGGCCAAGCTCGCCGTTGTCGATGCGGCCTTCGAGGTCTGTTTTCCGGCACCGGAAAGAGGCTGAACGTTCTGCCCTCCGCACAACCCGCGATCTCACCGGCAAACGTCAGAAAGTGTCCGGCGTCGCGGCCGCCATGCGCGCTGTCGACCTGCGTGGCCTGATCGTGCAGGACAGGCGCCGCCATGAGCGGCGCCTGCGATCCTCAGTCGATGTCGAACGAGACGCCCTGGGCAAGCGGCAGCGCCTTGGAGTAGTTCACCGTGTTGGTGGCACGCCGCATATAGGCCTTCCAGGCATCCGAGCCGCTCTCGCGGCCGCCGCCGGTCTCCTTCTCGCCACCGAACGCGCCGCCGATCTCGGCGCCGGAGGTGCCGATGTTGACATTGGCGATGCCGCAATCCGAACCATCAACGCCTAGGAAGCGCTCGGACTCCTGCAGGTCGCGGGTGAAGATCGACGACGACAGTCCCGCGCCGACCGCGTTATGCTCGTCGAGCACGGCATCGAAGTCGGAGTACTTCATCACATAAAGGATCGGCGCGAAGGTTTCTTCCGTCACCGGCGCGACCTGCTTGGGCATCTCGACCAGCGCCGGGTGCACGTAATAGGCATCCGGATGGCCGTTCTCGACCCGCGAACCGCCGGTAACCTTGCCGCCATGGGCGGTGGCTTCCTGCAGCGCCTTCTGCATGTTGTCGAAGGCGGCCTTGTCGATCAGCGGACCGACCAGCGAAGACGTTTCCAGCGGATTGCCGACCGAGACGCTCTGATAGGCCTTCTTGAGACGCGGCAGCAGCGCGTCGTAGACGCTCTCGTGCACGAACAGGCGCCGCAGCGTCGTGCAGCGCTGGCCGGCCGTGCCCATGGCGCCAAACGCGATGGCCCGCAGCGCCATGTCGAGATCGGCGGTCGGGCAGACAATGCCGGCATTGTTGCCGCCGAGCTCCAGCACCGCGCGCGCGAAGCGCTTGGCCAGCCGCGGACCGACGTCGCGACCCATGCGGGTCGAGCCGGTGGCCGAGACCAGCGGCACCTTCGGGTGGTCGACCAGGATCTCGCCGACGGCGCGGTCGCCGATCAGCACCGGCGCCAGCCCTGCGGGCGCATCATTGCCGAAGCGCTCGACCGCGCGCTTGAAGATCGCCTCGCAGGCAAGCGCGGTCAGCGGCGTCTTTTCCGACGGCTTCCACACAACGGCGTCGCCGCAGACCAGCGCAAGGGCTGCATTCCACGACCATACCGCGACCGGAAAATTGAAGGCCGAAATGACGCCGACGACGCCCAGCGGATGCCAGGTCTCCATCATGCGGTGGCCGGGGCGTTCGGTGGCGATGGTCAGGCCATACAACTGCCTGGAAAGGCCGACGGCGAAATCGCAGATGTCGATCATCTCCTGCACCTCGCCGAGCCCTTCGGACGGGATCTTGCCGACCTCGATCGAAACCAGCCGGCCAAGCTCGGCCTTGTGGGCGCGCAGTTCCTCGCCAAGCAGGCGAACCAACTCGCCGCGCTTCGGTCCCGGCACCAGCCGCCAGGCCTGGAACGCCTTGTGGGCGGCGTCGATGGTTTTGGCCGCATCGCCCGGCAAGATCGTCTTCAGCGCTGCGATCCGCTCGCCGGTCACCGGGCTACGCACGATCAGGTCGCCGCCGGAAAGCGCGTCCTTGGCGACACCGAGCTTCTCCAGAAGTGCGGCCGTTTCCTTCGCTATCGTCATTTTTGTCCCTTTCAGATCCCGTCGCAAGGCAACGGGGCAAAGCCATGCGCCACCCTGTCCGTACCGTCGGGCCCGTCGGAGCGCTTTCATGGCGTGGCATTACTCGTTTCGGGGAAAAACCGCCACCCCGGCATGGTCTAAGCCCGGACCGCAGGGTTGGGCCAGACTTTCGAGACGGCCGCTCAGCGCGCCTTTTGCGCGGCCCGCTCGGCGCCTTCCTTCATCAGGCGGTCGATATGCATGCGGATATGGGCCGCCTCGGCGGCTGTGTTGGCAAGCGCGATCGCCCGGTCGAACGCAACGCGCGCCTCATCGCCGCGGTCGAGTTGCATCAGCAGGCCGCCCTTGAGGCCGAAGAAGTGGAAATAGCCGGACAGCCTATCCTCCAGCGGCTCGATCATGGCGAGCGCCGCCTCGGGGCCGCGCACCTTGGACACCGCTACGGCGCGATTGAGCGTCACCACCGGCGACGGCTGCATGCGCTCGAGCAGGCTGTAGAGCAGGTCGATCTCGGTCCAGTCGGTGTCTTCGGGCTTCACCGCCCGCGCATGCAGCGCGGCGATCGCCGCTTGCACCTGGTAGGGGCCGGGCTTCTGGTGGCGCAGCGCCTTGTCGACCAGCGCCAGGCCCTCGTCGATCATCTTGCGGCTCCAGAGACTGCGGTCCTGGTCCTCCAGCAGGACGATCTCGCCACTGACGTCGAAGCGTGCCGGCGCCCGCGCATGCTGCAGCAGGAGCAGTGCCGTCAGCCCCATGATCTCCGGCTCGGTCTGGAACAGCCGAAGCAAGAGCCGCGCCAGCCGGATCGCCTCCTCGCAGAGCGGCGCGCGCGCCGGCGCCTCGCCGCTGTTGGTCGAATAGCCCTCGTTGAAGATCAGGTAGACCATGGCGGCCACCGCCGCGAGCCGTTCCGAGCGCTCGACGGCGCCCGGCGTCTCGAAAGGCACGCCGGCATCCGCGATGCGCGCCTTGGCGCGGGTGATGCGCTGCTCCATGGCGCTTTCGCCGACCAGGAAGGCGCGCGCGATCTGTTTGACGGTAAGGCCGGAGACGATGCGCAATGCCACCGCGATCTGCTGCGTCGCCGGCAGGTCCGGATGGCAGCAGATGAACAGGAGCCGCAGGATGTCGTCGCGATAGTGGGCGCCGTCGAGACGCTCGGCGATATCGCTTTCGGTATCCTCCAGGTCGGAGATCTGGTCCTCTTCCGGCAGCGGCGCCTGCTTGGACCGCTTGCGGACCGCGTCGATGCCGCTGTTGCGGCCGACGAAGATCAGCCAGGCGGCGGGATCGCGCGGCGGGCCGTTCTTCGGCCAGTTCTTCAGCGCCCTCAGGCACGCATCCTGGAAAGCTTCTTCCGCGGCGTCGAGATCGCGGAAGTAGCGCAGCAGCGCACCCATCGCCTGCGGACGGGCGGTGCTGATCGCGGTGCTTATCCAGGCAAGCTCGGTCATGCGGGTACTCTGGCCGGATTGAAGAGGGAAACCGGGCGTATCTCGTAGGAGCCGCCGCTTGGATTGACCTCGGAAAGCTCGCGCGCGAAGTCGACGGCCTCGTCGAGGTCGGCGCATTCGAGCGTATAGAAGCCGAGGAACTGTTCCTTGGTTTCGGCGAACGGGCCGTCGATGACGACCGGCTCGCCCTTGACCGTGCGCAACGTCGTCGCGGCGGTGGTCGGCAAGAGACGCGCGACGGGCCCAAGCCGCCCGGCCTGGGCGTATTTTTCCTGCACGCCCAATAGCTTTGCCATGACCTCGTCGTCCTGTTCCTTGCTCCAGGAGCAGACGACGTCTTCGGAGGCGTAGCAGAGGATGGCGTAGAGCATGGCAAATCCTTTCCGTATCAAAGGACGCGACAGTAGGGCCCTTCCCGACACAACGTCGATAAAAAAATATTGAGCGATCACACGGGCTTGCCCGTCCACCCGTGCCACTGGTCAGGCGCCGCGCGTCTCAAGCCATCGCAACACCAGCGTCTCCTCTTCGTCGAGACCGGGTATCAGGCGTTTTCGCTTGCTTGCCTCCGCCATTTCGCTGAGCAGCCGGCCGTTTGCCCATGCTTCGAAGACCAGCGGGTGGATGTAGCATTTGCGGCAGATGGCACGCGTGTTGCCGAGGCGCTCGGCGACCCTGTCGATGATCCCGTTCATGACCCGCTTCATCTGCGCCTGGCTTTCCGGACGCTCGGCTTGTGCAAACAGCGACGCGGCGTGGATGGTGCCGCCCCAGGTTCGGAAATGCTTCGAGCTGAAATCCGCGTCGGCCGCGTCGCGGATATAGCGGTTGACGTCGCCCGAACCGACCGGATGCCTGTTGCCGTCCTCGTCAAGATACTGAAGCAGCTTCTGGCCCGGAAGTTCCTGCGCGCCGCGCACGATCCTGGCGATCCGGCGGTCGACCAGCTTCAGCTTCCATTCCTTGCCGGACTTGCCCTTGAAGGCAAAGCGCAAGTGCGATCCCTCGATGTCGACATGACGGTCGCGCAACGTCGTCAGGCCGAAACTCTTGTTGTCGCGGGCATAGGCGGCATTGCCGACGCGGATCATCGTATTGTCGAGCAGCCAGACGGTCGCCGCGACGACGCGCTCCGCCGGCAGACCGTGACGGCGCAGATCCGCATCGATGCGGCGCCGCAGTCCGGGCAGGCTTTTGGCAAAGGCGACCAAGCTTGAATATTTGGCGCCGTCGCGCTCGGCGGCCCACAGCGCATGATAGCGGTATTGCTTGCGCCCGCGCTGGTCCCGGCCGGTCGCCTGGATGTGCCCGCGGGCATCAGGCGAAATCCAGACATCGGTCCACGCCGGCGGAATGGCCAGTGCCTTGATGCGCGCAAGCGTGGCCGCTGAGACCGAACGGCCCTGGAGCCCGAGATAGGCAAAGCCCTTGCCTTTTCGCTTGCGGCGAATGCCGGGATCGGCATCGCTGACATAGGTGAGCGACGCGCGCTCGGCCGAATCTTGCGCGCCGTTCTTTCGGGTTTCGTCCTCTCCTGCTGAACGGTCAGGGGAGGATTGCGGTCGTTGCAGCATGATGCATCCCACGGAACTGGTCCGTAGATAAGCCGCATCGCCGGCGACTGGTTCCGTGCTGCTCTTAAGGGTTCACGCTCGCGCGACGGCCGACAGGTCCGCCATCCAGAGCCCGCCGTCATCGGATCTCTGCCCAGCGCGGGCAGGCGAGGCAATCCGCGGCAAGGAAGGCGACGAACGGGGCTTGTGTCGCCGCAGGCCGATATTTCGCGCAGCGCCGGCGAACAGTCGCTGCCCGACCTCGATGACCCTGACATCGAGTCCGGCACGACCCAGCAGTGCCTGGACATCCCCGCCGCCGGAATTCACGACCACGACCTCGAACGGTGCATTCTGGTCGAGCGCCGATCTTACTGCTGCGACCAACTCGGCAGGCGCCCGCAAACCAATCACCACGACTGCGAGTTCCGGCCTCTCGGCCATCAGGCGCTTTGCAACTGGACACGCGGCATGGAAAACCGGCGCCGCGCCGCAAGCTTGAACTGATAGCGCATGCAACGCCAGATGTCCGACGGCACCTTCGGCGCGGCCTTGGCCACGGCCAGGAACCGGGCCGCCGTATCCAGGTCGCCGCGCGCATAGTGGACGCGCGCGATCTTCAGGGCGACAAGCCCTTCCCTGGTCTTCAGCGTCGACTTCGCAATCCCGCAATCGGCGAGCCCGTGCAGCGCATTGCGCCATTCGAGGAAGCGCTTTGCCGGCAGCACGATGAAGCGGTCGTCGGAGCGTTCCGCCGAAACACAGTAGGTCATGACCGGTTGCGTGATGATCGCAAGCCGGGCCTTGCTCAACACCCTTGCCCAGAACAACGTGTCCTCGTCATAGGCGAGCCCGGTTGGGAACCGCGTTTCCCCGATCGCCTGCCGGGACACCAGCGCGCTTCCCACCGCAATCGAACGTATGTGACCTTCGATATAGGCCGAGGCATTGGCGATGCTCGCGGCCGTATAGCCGGCAGGCAGCTTGATCTGCCGGTCGACGCCGTCGGTCCGCCGACGATAGGCGCCGACCACCATGTCGGCCCTTGCCTGCATGCTGGCCTGAAGCAGCAATGACCGCAGCCCGCCCTCCAGATGCAGGTCGTCGGCATCGATCATGTAGATCCAGGGATGGTTCGCCTGCGACAGGGCGAGATTGCGGGCTCCGCCGGCGTCCCTGCAGTTGGACTGGATGACGCGCAACGGCAGGCCCAACCGTGAAGCAGCATCGCTGGCGACCGCTGCCGTGCCGTCCGAGGACAAATCGTCGACCAGCAGCACCTCGCCGATGGCGTCCGCTTCCGAACGCAGCGATCCCAGCGTCCTCACTATGGTCGCTGCTGCATTGTGTGCCGGAATGATGACGCTGACAGCTTTCAATGACAACTCCGCACCGGCGCAAAACCCATGCATCCGGCCGTACCGCCCCGAAGCGCAAGATAGCGACAGCGTCCGGATTTGAGAAGCAGTCTTTGCTCGCTCCGCCCGTACGGCACAGGCCTGGACCCCGATGTGTTCACAGCTTTTCGAGCACGACCGGAATGACATCGACCGCTTGCTCGGCCGCCTGGCCGCCGGTCGTCTTGAGCACGCCGACGATCGGCGCCACATCGGAATAGTCCCGCCCGTAGCCGACCGTGATGTGGTCGTTGCTCGCCCGCATGCCGTTGGTCGGATCGAATTCCTGCCATCCGGCGTCACGCCCGCACCAGGCCTTGACCCATGCATGCATGGCATCGGCACCTTCGAGCCGGGGCTTGCCCTTTGGCGGTATGGTGCGCAGGAAGCCGCTGACATAGCCAGCGGGAATGCCGAGGCCGCGCAGGCCGGCGATCATGATATGCGAGAAGTCCTGGCAGACGCCGCGCTTCAGGCCGAAGGCATCGCTGGCGCGGGTCTGCACGGTGGTGGCCTCGCCATCATAGGTGAAATCGCGATGGATGCGGTTGCACAGGTCCAGGACCGTGGCGA
>NZ_RZOT01000311.1:0-7054 GCF_003999085.1 Mesorhizobium sp. M4A.F.Ca.ET.090.04.2.1 | reverse complement strand
CGCTTCGCTCGCCAGCCGCAAGCAGGCAAGCCTCGTCTCGCCCTTCCCGCGCCGCAAGGTCATGTGGGCGCTGGCCGTGCTGACCTTGCTGGTGCTGACCAAGAACGCATACATCGCCTCGATCTCCAGCTACTACACCTTCTACGCCATCCATAAGTTCGGCGTTTCGGTGCAGATTTCGCAGGTCATGCTGTTCCTGTTCCTCGGCGCCTCGGCGCTGGGCATCCTGCTCGGCGGCCCGTTCGGTGACCGTTATGGCCAGAAGGCGATGATCTGGTTCTCGATCGTCGGCGTGCTGCCCTTCACGCTGGCGCTGCCCTACGCCAACCTCGAATGGACGATGGTGCTGACGGTGCTGATCGGTCTGATCCTGTCGTCGGCCTTCTCCAACATCGTCGTCTTCGCGCAGGAACTGGTGCCTGGAAGGGTCGGCATGATCGCCGGCATCTTCTTCGGCTTCGCCTTCGGCATGGGCGGCATCGCCGCCGCCGTGCTCGGCGTCCTGGCCGACATGAAGGGTATCGACTTCGTCTACCAGGTCTGCTCGTATTTGCCGCTGCTCGGCCTGCTGACGGTGTTCTTGCCGAACATGAAGGAAGCGCGGAAGGCGGAAGCGGCGACCCGCTAAGGAACCGCCGATCTTCGGGACTCGACGTGAGCTCGTGGCAGTTGCCACGCGCTCATGGATTCTCTCTCCACACGCCAGGCGAAAGCCTGTTAGTGTTTGAAACGTGTGCGCGACATCACGAGACGTAGCGCGAACGCCTTCAACTTGAACTAAGGTGCCGGGCTCAGCGCCCGATCGGTGCGCTGCGCTACGAGCGAGATGAGGCAATCTGTAGTGTCCAGACTTAAAGACAAGGTCGCGCTGATTACCGGCGGCACCAGCGGCATCGGTCTGGCGACGGCGCGGCGCTTCATTGAGGAAGGCGCTCGTGTCGCCATCACTGGCACCAACACGAGCCGTCTCGAGGAGGCCCGCAAGATTCTTGGCGGCGATACGTTTGTCATCGCCGCCGACGCCGGCGATATTACGACGCAAAACGATATCGCGCGACAGATCGGAGAAACCTTCGGCAGGCTCGACGCCGTCTTCCTCAACGCCGGCATCGCCGATCTACGCCCGCTCGATGACTGGACCGAGGCGGCGTTCGACAGGAGCATCGATATCGACCTCAAAGGCCCGTATTTCCTGATCAAGGCGCTGGTGCCGCTGCTTTCGAACCCGTCCTCGATCATCCTCAGCGGCTCGGTCAACGCACATATGGGAATGGCCGGGACACACGTCTATTCGCTCGCCAAGGCCGGCATGATCTCGCTCGCCAGAACGCTCTCCGGCGAACTCATAGGGCGCGGCATCCGCGCCAATGTGATCAGCCCGGGTCCGATCGACACGCCGCTCAACGACAAGCTCGGGCTGGATCCCGAAGCGGCGAAGGCGCGCGCCAAGGCGGTGGTCGGCCTGGTGCCTGCCGGTCGTTTCGGGACCGCCGAGGAAATTGCCAACGCAGTGGTTTTTCTCGCTTCGGACGAATGCCCGTTCATCGTCGGTGCGGAAATTCTGATCGACGGCGGCTTGAGCATCGCCTGATATCGGCACGGCCTGACGCAAGAACACCCGCCAGATGGCGGGTGTCTTGTGTTCCGAAAGGCCTTACGCCTTGAAGAAGGCCAGAAGGTCGGCGTTGATGATGTCGGCATGGGTCGTGGCCATGCCATGCGGAAGGCCCTTGTAGACCTTGAGCTCGCCCTTCTTGAGCAGCTTGATGGCCAGCAGCGCGGAGTCCGCGATCGGCACGATCTGGTCGTCGTCGCCATGCATCACCAGCACCGGCACGTCGATTGCCCTAAGGTCCTCGGTGAAGTCGGTTTCCGAGAATGCCTTGATGCAGTCGTAGTGCGCCTTGGTGCCGCCCATCATGCCCTGGCGCCACCAATTGTCGATGACGCCTTGCGAGACTTCGGCGCCGGGACGGTTGAAGCCGTAGAACGGGCCGGCCGGAACATCGCGGAAGAACTGGGCGCGGTTGGCGGCCTGGGCGGAGCGGAAGCCGTCGAACACCTCGATCGGCAGGCCGCCGGGATTGGCCGCGGTCTTGAGCATGATCGGCGGCACGGCGCCGATCAGCACCGCCTTGGCGACGCGGCCGCCAGCACCGTATTTGGCAACGTAGCGGGCCACCTCGCCGCCGCCGGTGGAATGGCCGACATGGATGGCGTTCTTGAGGTCGAGATGCGCAGCGAGTTCGGCGACATCGGCGGCGTAAGTGTCCATCTCGTTGCCGGTATCCGTCTGGGTGGAACGGCCATGGCCGCGCCGGTCATGAGCGATGACGCGATAGCCCTTCGAAAGGAAGAACAGCATCTGGGCGTCCCAGTCGTCGCTGCTCAACGGCCAGCCGTGATGGAAGACGATAGGCTGGCCGGCTCCCCAATCCTTGTAGAAAATCTCGGTTCCGTCCTTGGTGGCGATCGTGCTGCTGCCGGGCTTGGTCATCTCAATCTCCATTGATTATTTTCGCGATAATCAATATCGCGACAACAATGTGGTTAGCGCAGATCGAACCCCTTGTCCATAAGAAATATGTATCGCGATATCATTTTTCGTGGTAAACATTGAGAAATGCTCAGTCGGCAAAAGGAATTCGCCGTGCCTCTCCCGTTGGACAATCAGCTCTGTTTCGCCCTCTACGCCACGAGCATGGCGATCAACCGCACCTACAAGCCCATGCTCGACGAGATGGGGATTACCTACCCGCAATATCTCGTGCTCAACGCCCTGGGAGAGGCAGATGGCATGTCGGTCGGCGCGATCGCGCGCAGGCTGGCGCTGGAATCGAGCACCGTGACGCCTCTGGTCAAGCGCATGGAGCAGGCCGGTCTTGTGAGCCGCCAGCGCAGCCATGCCGACGAACGCCAGGTGCAGGTCGATCTCACCGTGGCCGGCCGGGCGCTGCTCACTCAATGCAACTGTCTGGGTGAAACGCTCATCGAGCGCTCCGGGATGACATTGGCCGAGATCGATTCGCTCACCCAAAAAGTCTGGGCCTTGCGCGAGGCGCTGGCTGCCGATCAGACCGCTGTTCCGGGCCGACCGTTGGAAATGTAACTCTTCACGCGCGGCAATGGCGGCGCCTCGAGACCCGCGAAAGGATCGCGCCATGCATCGATCGCCTCGAGTTGGTCATACCAGCGACGTATCGACGGATAGTCGTCGAGCGGTAGCCCGGCAGCATCGTTGAAGGGCAGAAACGTCGCCATGCGAAAGTCGGCGTAGGAGACGGAATTTCCGACCAGCCACTCCCTTTGCGCGAGCACCGGGGCGAGGATGGCGGCAGCCGCGTGGAAAACCCTGAAGCCTTCCTCGACGAGGGCCTGGTCGATAGGACCCAGCCCCCAGCGCTGCTTGGTGCCGCGCTCGAAATGCACCATGTCGCAGCCTCTGGCGAAATTCTCCTTGCCCCAGCTTATCCAGCGGATCATGTCCGGCTCATCGTCCCCGCCGCGCCAAAAATTCGAGCCCACCTCGCGGGAGAGCCGACAGGCGATGGCGTCGGCTTCCCACAGGCTCCATCCGGAGCCGACCAGTATCGGCAAGGTCAGATTTGGGTTGAGCACGCGATAGCGCTCGGCCTGCCCCGATACCATGGGTGAGGCGAATTCGAACGTAACGTCCGCCTTGAGATGGCGTGCCGTCGCGACTCCAAGGCGAGGATTGGGATTGCGGCTGAACAGGAGTTTCATATCGGATCCTCACGGATTGGTTGAGACAACTGCCGCAGGACGATTGAAGCCTGCCCGATCCTACATCCGGACGGACGGGATTCTTGACTGTATGCTTTCGACATTGGAAATGTCGCGAAAGCCTTCCAGACCAACCGCTTGCGCCTGCGCCCGCCTTCCGCTATAGAGCCGCCACCCGCGTAGACACCCTTGGAGGCAACGCGGCGGAAGGCTGCCTTCCCTTGTGATCCCCGAACAAAGGTCCGCTTCTGGCGGCCACCGGCGTTCGGACATCCAGGCCTGGCGGCTTTCGACGTTTCGGCTGGGCATATTGCCTGCCGCAAACGCTCCACAACACGCGAAAGGAAATGCCATGAGCCACGATACTTACGAGCTCAAGGCCGAAGCGCGCGAACAGGTCGGTAAGGGGTCCGCCCGTGCAGTTCGCCGCAACGGTAAAGTGCCTGCAGTGATTTACGGCGACAAGCAGCCTCCCCTGGCGATCGCCCTCAACTACAAGGACGTCTACTACAAGATCCACGGCGGCGGGTTCCTGACCACGGTGGCCACGATCGATGTCGGCGGCAGCAAGATCCAGGTTCTGCCCAAGGACTTCCAGCTCGACCCGGTCAAGGATTTCCCTGTCCATGTCGACTTCCTGCGCATCGGCAAGGACACCGAGGTCAATGTCGACGTGCCTGTCCACTTCATCAACGAGGACAAGTCGCCCGGCATCAAGCGTGGCGGCGTGCTCAACATCGTGCGTCACGAGGTCGAGTTCCACTGCCCGGCCAATGCGATCCCGGAATTCATCACCATCGATCTCGCCGGCACCGATATCGGCGACTCGATCCACATCTCGGCGGTCACGCTGCCGGCCGGCGTCAAGCCGGTGATCTCGGACCGCGACTTCACCATCGCGACCATTGCCGGCTCCTCGGCGATGAAGCCCGAGGTGGAAGAGACGGCCGAGGCGGCAGCGCCCGAAGCGGCTCCGGCCGCCGAAGAGAAGTAATTTTCCCGCCCGGAGACGACGATGCTTGTGTTCGCAGGCCTCGGCAATCCGGGCGCGAAATATGCCAACAACCGGCACAATGTCGGTTTCATGGCGGTGGACGCAGTCGCCCGCCGCCATTCTTTTTCGCCCTGGTCGAAGAAATTCCAGGGCCTGATCGCCGAAGGCACGCTCGCCGGCGAAAAGATCCTCCTGATCAAACCGCAGACCTTCATGAACCTGTCCGGCCAGGCGGTCGGCGAGGCGCTGCGCTTCTACAAGCTCGAACCTGCCGCGCTCACCGTCTTCTATGACGAGATCGACCTTGCCGCCGGCAAGGTTCGGGTCAAGGTCGGTGGCGGCTCCGGCGGCCACAACGGCATCCGCTCGCTGGACGACCATGTCGGCAAAGCCTATCGCCGCGTGCGTGTCGGCGTCGGCCATCCGGGCGTCAAGGAAATGGTGCACGGCCACGTGCTTGGCGACTTCGCCAAGGCGGACCGCGAATGGCTCGAGGTTCTGCTCGACACCATCGCCGACGACGCCGGCCTGCTGGCCAAGGGCGACGACAATTCCTTCATGAACCGCATCACGCTCGCCCTGCGTGAAAAACTGACGCCGACCGGCGACGACGATCGCCCGCCACCCAAGGCGCCAAAGGCGCAGAGCCACATCCGCCAGGCCAGGCCGCAGCAGGCGCCGGCAAAGCTGCCCGAAACGGGCCCGATGGCCGCCATGCTGAAGAAGCTGTTCGGCGGCAAGGGCTGAACGTCGCCGGGGATGGCGGCCGAGGGGTTGACGTTCGTCACTCCTTTCGCCCATAGCCCTGATCAAATTTCGATTTCCCGATAGGACCGGACACAATGGGTTTCAAATGCGGCATCGTCGGCTTGCCTAATGTCGGCAAGTCGACGCTCTTCAACGCGCTGACCAGGACGGCGGCGGCGCAGGCCGCCAACTACCCGTTCTGCACCATCGAGCCAAACACCGGCGAGGTGGCGGTGCCGGACCCGCGCCTGCAGAAGATCGCCGCCATCGGCAAGTCGAAGGAGATCATCCCGACCCGCATCTCCTTCGTCGACATTGCCGGCCTGGTGCGCGGCGCCTCCAAGGGCGAAGGGCTGGGCAACCAGTTCCTCGCCAACATCCGCGAGGTTGACGCCATCGTCCATGTGCTGCGCTGCTTCGAGGACGACGACATCACCCATGTCGAGGGCCGCATCGACCCCGTCGCCGACGCCGAGACGGTCGAGACCGAGCTGATGCTCGCCGACCTCGAAAGCCTCGAGCGCCGCATCGTCCAGTTCCGCAAGCGCGCCGCCGGCAAGGACAAGGAAGCGATGGCCGTGCTGCCGATGATGGAGGCAGCGCTCGAACTGCTGCAGGCGGGCAAGCCGACCCGCATCCTGCTAAAGGGCATAGGACCGGAGGATCTGCGCATCCTGCAGGGGCTGAACCTGCTCACCTCGCATCCGGTGCTTTATGTCTGCAACGTCGCCGAGGCCGATGCCGCGACCGGCAACGAGCACTCCAAGGCCGTGGAAAAGATGGCCGCCGCTCAGGGCGCCGGCACCGTCGTCATCTCGGCAGCGATCGAAGCGGAGGTTGCCCAGCTTTCCGACGACGAGGAGATGGAGTTCCTCGCCTCGCTCGGCCTCGACGAACCGGGTCTCAACAAGGTGATCCGCGCCGGCTACGACCTTTTGCATCTCATCACCTATTTCACCGTCGGACCGAAGGAGACGCGCGCCTGGACTATCCACAAAGGCGATAAGGCGCCGCAGGCGGCCGGCGTCATCCACACCGATTTCGAGCGCGGCTTCATCCGTGCCCAGACCATCGCCTACAACGACTTCGTCACGCTCGGCGGCGAAGTCGCGGCCAAGGAGGCCGGCAAGGCGCGCGACGAAGGCAAGGAGTATGTCGTTCAGGACGGCGACATCATGCTGTTCAAGTTCAACACCTGATGCTCGCGGCGGCGCGCGTCCGGCAGATTGCGCCCTCCCGTCGCCTGTCTTGACCTCATCATGCCGCAGGTCTAATCGGCTGGTGCTCGCGGGCTCCTCGAAGCCCATGCAGTCCTGACGACGCTTCGAACGAAAATCTCTTCGATCCAGCAAGGGAGATCCGGCGATGATCAAGGCATTCGTCGTGGACAATGATCGGCTGCGTCTGGTTGATGACCTTGTGGCAAATGGCGACAAGGTTGTCTGGGCCGATCTTTTCAATCCGACCAAGGACGAGGAAACCGCCATCGAGAGCTGGCTCGGCGTCGCCATCCCGACGCGCGAGGAGATGGAGGAGATCGAAATCTCCAGTCGCCTCTACATCGAGGAC
>NZ_RZOT01000310.1:0-7058 GCF_003999085.1 Mesorhizobium sp. M4A.F.Ca.ET.090.04.2.1 | reverse complement strand
GGGACGAACGCCCTTGGGTGAAGTCGGTTGTCTCAGCTAACACGCTTCCCGTCGATGAAGATATTGCGCCTAACAAGTGACGGCCGAGTCCTCGTTTCGATGCGAATTGAGAAGCCCTTTAGGATCAGGCGAATTGCTTCTTCCTCGGTTCGGACGAGGACCTCGTTCTTTTTGAGGTGTTTGATGTTCCGGGCTTCAGGATCCCCGAGAACGAATAGCCCGTCTTTCTGTGCTGGCGGCCATTTCCGGCCATCGGAAGTCAACCGATAGATTCTCATCACCATCCCTGATGTTGTCCGAGGGTCTTTGTCGGCTGCTCGTTCGACGGTCTACACAGACCTCAATCCCCCATCTTCAGCGCCTGGATAAACGCCTCCTGCGGGATATCCACTTTGCCGAACTGCCGCATCCGCTTCTTGCCCTCTTTCTGCTTGTCGAGCAGCTTGCGCTTGCGCGAGACGTCGCCGCCGTAGCATTTGGCGGTGACGTCCTTGCGCAGGGCCGAGACGGTCTCGCGGGCGATGATGCGGCCGCCTATTGCCGCCTGGATCGGGATCTTGAACAGGTGCTGCGGGATCAGCTCCTTCAGCTTCTCGCACATCTGGCGGCCACGCTTTTCAGCCGCCGTGCGGTGCACCAGCATGGACAGCGCGTCGACCGGCTCGTCATTGACCAGGATCGACATCTTGACCAGGTCGCCCTCGCGATAGTCGGTCAGGTGATAGTCGAAGGAGGCGTAGCCCTTGGAGATCGACTTCAGGCGATCGTAGAAGTCGAAGACGACCTCGTTGAGCGGCAGGTCGTAGGTGAGCATGGCGCGCTTGCCGACATAGGAGAGATCGGCCTGAATGCCGCGCCTGTCCTGGCAGAGTTTCAGGATGCCGCCGAGATAGTCGTCAGGCGTCAGGATGGTGGCGCGGATCCACGGTTCCTCGATCGAGGCGATCTTGACCACGTCGGGCATGTCGGCCGGGTTGTGCAGCTCCTTCACCGTGCCGTCGTTGAGGTTCATGCGGTAGACGACGGACGGCGCGGTGGCGATGAGGTCGAGGTTGAACTCGCGTTCCAGCCGCTCCTGGATGATCTCCAGATGCAAGAGGCCGAGGAAGCCGCAACGGAAGCCGAAGCCAAGTGCTGCCGAAGTTTCCATTTCATAGGAGAAGGAGGCGTCGTTGAGGCGCAGCTTGCCGACGGCGGCGCGCAGATCCTCGAAATCGGCGGCGTCGACCGGGAACAGGCCGCAGAACACCACCGGCTGCGCCGGCTTGAAGCCCGGCAGCGCCTTTTGCGTCGGGCGGCGATCCTCGGTGATGGTGTCGCCGACGCGGGTGTCGGCCACTTCCTTGATCGAGCCGGTGAAGAAGCCGAACTCGCCGGGGCCAAGCTCGTCGACATTGATGCGGGCGGGCGTGAAGACGCCGGTGCGCTCGACCAAATATTTGGCGCCGGTGCCCATCATGCGGATGGTCTGGCCCTTCTTCAGCACGCCGTCGATGACGCGGACCAGCACGATGACGCCGAGATAGGCGTCGTACCAGCTATCGACCAGCATCGCCTTCAGCGGGGCCGATAGATCGCCCTCGCGCGGCGGCGGCAGCTGGTGGACGATCGCCTCCAGCACGTCGGGGATGCCCAAGCCGGTCTTGGCCGAGATCAGCACGGCGTTGGAGGCGTCGATGCCGATCACCTCCTCGACCTGCTCGCGGATGCGCTCGGGCTCGGCCGCCGGCAGGTCGACCTTGTTCAGCACCACGACGATCTCGTGGTTGTTGTCGATGGCCTGGTAGACATTGGCCAGCGTCTGCGCCTCGACGCCTTGCGAGGCGTCGACGACCAGCAGCGAGCCCTCGCAGGCGGCCAGCGACCGCGACACCTCATAGGCGAAGTCGACATGGCCGGGCGTGTCGATGAGGTTGAGGATATAGTCCTCGCCATTGTCGGCGCGGTATTTCAGCCGCACCGTCTGCGCCTTGATGGTGATGCCGCGCTCGCGCTCGATGTCCATCGAGTCCAGCACCTGCTCCTTCATGTCACGCGCCTCCAGCCCGCCGGTGAGTTGGATCAGCCGGTCGGCAAGCGTGGATTTGCCATGGTCGATATGGGCGACGATGGAGAAATTGCGGATATGGTCGAGGGGCGTCGTCATGCGGCGCGCTTTAGCAGGGGCGGGGTTGAGGGGCAAGCGGTGGGCTCTTCTCCTTCTCCCCTTGTGGGAGAAGGTGGATCGGCGCGCAGCGCCGAGACGGATGAGGGTGTTCCAGCGGAGTGAGACGTCGGCGTTCCCTGGAACACCCCTCATCCGTCGCCTTCGGCGACACCTTCTCCCACAAGGGGAGAAGGGGAGTCGCGCCAACCCGCCCCGCGCCTAGATAAGTCGCACCTTAAAGATTAATCCACCAGTTTGGAGCATGATCCGCCGCTGCCTCGGCAGGCCTGGTTTGGGGGACCTCAACAATGTTCGGATACACAAGAGATTTCGTGCGCTCGCGGCGCGGCTCGATGATGCCGGTGTTCATCATCATCCTGACGCCGCTGCTGCTCGCCGTCGGCTTCTCGGTCGACTACACCTCGGCGGTCGAGACGAAAAGCAACATGCAGAACGCGCTCGACGCGGCGATCCTGTCGGTCACCACGCTGCCGAAAACCACCCCGCTGGCCGACCGCGAGACGTCGCTGAAGCAGGCCTTCGCCGCCAATGGCGGGCAAGGCACCGCCAAGCTCGACAGCTTTGTTGTGGCCGCAGACGGCACCGCCACCGCCACGGCTTCGGCGCACTACCCGATGCCGACCAATTTCATGCAGATCGCCAGGATCGAAACGGTCGAGGTCGGCGTCGCCTCGGCGGTGCGCAAGCGGCCGGCGCTGGTGCAGACCACGTTCAAGGTCACCAAAGTATCCGGCTACTGGAACAAGACGATGACGCTCTACGGCACCAAGTTCGGCGACACCGTCGCCAAGCCGCTGATGACGATCACCTATGCCTATAACAACTACGGTGACCCGAAGGGCTACGGCACCTCGATCGTCAGCACGATCAACGGCAGCACCACGACCAAGGTGCAGCAGCAGGTCTGCACGACCTCGACGGTGAAGAACTTCAGCAGCCTGCCCAGCGGCGCGATCACGCAAACCAGCGGCAGCAAGAAGTATGTCACGACCTGCGCCGATACGTTCTATCCCAGCAACGGCGCCGGCGCGGTGATCGACGTCAGCCAGATGGACAACCTCTATCTGCAGATGGACGTGCCCTCGGGCAGCCCGAAGGTGCTGAAATCCAACGACCCGACCACCTCGAACCGGCTCTACATCGGCACCAGCACCACGACCATGCCCGAGGTCGCGACCGGCCAGACGGTCGACATCTTCACCGCGGTGCCCTGCGGCCAGCCCGGCTACCAGGCCTGGGAGGATGGTGGCAACCCGGTGCCGGCCGACGTCAGCAATGCCGACTTCTTCTACACCGTCCAGGGCAAATGCGACTTCAACCAGCGGCCGTCCAACACGGTGCTGACGCAGTGATGAGCACTTCCCTTCTCCCCTGTGGGAGAAGGGAAAGAGCAGCGCAATCACAAACCGGTGATGCCTGTAACGAAGCCCGATGCGGTGGCGAAATGGGAGCAAGACCCCGCCGCAACGGAGACTTCCCCATGACCAGACCCAAGACGTCGCTCGGCAGCGCGCTCCTCGCCAGCGCGGCCTTCATCGCGCTGGCCACGACCGCCGGCACGGCCGCCGCCCAGCCGCTGACCGTGGTCGAGCTGTTCACCAGCCAGGGCTGCTCGTCCTGCCCGCCGGCCAATGCCAACCTGATCAAGGTCAAGGACCGGCCGGGCGTGCTGGCGCTGTCGTTCAACGTCACCTACTGGGACTATCTCGGCTGGAAGGACATTTTCGGCCGGCAGGAATTCACGCAGCGCCAGGTGAATTATGAGCCGTCGCTCGGCCATGACGGTCCGTTCACGCCGCAGGTGGTGGTGAATGGCAGCGCCGACGCGGTCGGCGCCGCGCCCGGCGAGATCGAACGGCTGATCTCGACCGGCCCGCAACCCAAGGGTCCGGCGCTCTCGCTCGGCGACGGCAAGGTGAGCATCGGCGCCGGCACGGCGCCCGGCGGGACGGCCGATGTCTGGCTGGTGCGCTACGCACGCGGCGTCGTCGAGGTGCCGGTGGCGCGCGGCGAGAACACCGGCCGCACCCTGCCGCATGCCAATGTCGTGCATTCGCTGCAGCGGCTCGGCCGCTGGAACGGCCAGGCGACGACGTTGCCGCTGCCGGCCGATGGTGGCGGGCTCAGCACCGCGGTGCTGGTGCAGACACCCGGCGGCGGGCCGATCCTGGCCGCCGCGGCGAACTGAGCATCCCTTCTTCGCGCGATGCCGCATGGGGCGGCAGCGCACCATCCGGCCCGCATCGCGCGCCACAACCCAAGGAGAATACCATGACCAAATTCCTGACCGCGCTCGCCCTTGCGCTCGCAACCACGGCGTTCGCCGCCGGCGCCCGCGCCGACGACGCGACCAACGCCATGAAGCCGGCCAATGCAATGGCCACCGACGCCATGAAGCCGAAGACCGACGCGATGAAACCCGCGACGGGTGCGATGAAGCCGGCCAACGCGATGGCGACCGATGCGATGAGCACGCAGGCGATGAAGCCGGCCGATGCCATGAAGCCGGCCACGGGTGCGATGAAGCCGGCCACGGATGCGATGAAGCCGGTGACCGATGCGATGAAACCCGTCGATGCGATGGCTCCAGCGCAATAAGTTGCAGCCGACGCACGCCAAAGTGAGAACCTGGCGGCGGCTGGTTTCGTATATAGTGAACAGCAGCAAGGGAGTTCCAACATGACCGCAATTCGACAGCAGAAGCGATCATCGACCTTCGCCAAAGGCGCGCTCGCCGCGCTCGTCCTGACCGTCGCGGCCGCCGCCTTCTGGCAGACGCCGGCGGTCTCGGCCGAGGACGCGGTGGTGATCCCGCCGCCGGCAATGGACGAGAAGGCGTCGAGCGGCAGCGAGACGGCGGTCTTCGCCGGCGGCTGCTTCTGGGGCGTGCAGGGCGTGTTCCAGCACGTCAAGGGCGTGAGCAAGGCGGTGTCCGGCTACACCGGCGGCAGCAAGGAAAACGCCGTTTACGAGGTCGTCGGCACCGGCAGCACCGGACATGCCGAGTCGGTCGAGATCACCTACGACCCGTCGCAGGTGACCTATGGCCAGCTGCTGCAGGTCTATTTCTCGGTCGCGCACAATCCGACGCAGCTCAACTACCAGGGGCCGGACCACGGCACCCAGTACCGCTCGACGATCTTCGCCGGCAATGACGAGCAGAAGAAGGTGGCCGAGAGCTACATCGCCCAGCTCGACAAGGCCAAGGTGTTTTCTCAGCCGATCGTCACCACGCTGGAGACCGGCAAGACCTTCTATCCGGCCGAGGACTACCACCAGGATTTCCTGACGCTGAACCCGACCTATCCCTACATCGTCTACAACGACCTGCCGAAGGTGGCGAATCTGAAGACGCTGTTCCCCGAGCTCTACAGCGAAACGCCGGTGCTGGTGCTGGCGTCGAACAAAAGCTGAGCGGCAATCTCCCCCCTCGAGGGGGAGATGTCGCCGAAGGCGACAGAGGGGGTCCGCGCGCGTGGAGCGCCGACCCCTATCGGCGCCAGGAAGCAGGCTGAGCCCGGTCAGACCGACCCCCTCTGGCCTGCCGGCCATCTCCCCCTCGAGGGGGGAGAAAGACGCCCTCAATCATAGGTCAGATCCGTCGCCTTCCCACCAAAAACCCGGTAGGCATAGAACGAATAGAAGATGATGATCGGCAGCACCACGACGACGCCGACCAGGATCACCACCAGGCTTTCCGGCGCCGAGGCGGCCTGCCAGATGGTCAGCTTGTCGGGCACGACGAAGGGGTAGAACGACCAGGCGAGCCCGGCGAAGCCGAGCGCGAAGATGGCGGCGAGCGTCAGGAACGGCGTCAGCGCATGGCGGTCGGCCGGCTTCGGCAGGTGGAAGGTCTGCCGCCACAGCCACAGGAACAAGAGTGCCGAGAGGATGGGCAGCGGCGAGAGATAGAGTATCTCCGGAAAGAGGAACCATTTGTCGAAGATGCGCGGGCTGGCGAAGGGCGTGGCGAGCGACACCGCGACCATGCCGAGCGCCGCCAGCACCAGCGCGGTACGCAGCCAGCGCACCGCCTTGCGCTGCAACTCGCCCTCGGTCTTGTAGATAAGCCAGGCCGAGCCCATCGCCGCATAGGCGGCCGACAGGCAGAGCGCCACCAGCGCGCCGAAGGCAATGCCGCCGAGGCCGACATCGAGGCCGAGCACATAGACGCCCAGCATGTAGCCCTGCGCCAGCGAGGCGACGGCCGAGCCGAGGAAGAAGATGCGGTTCCAGCGATGCTTGCTGCCGGCCGGCACCTTGGCGCGGAAATCGAAGGCGACGCCACGCAGGATCAGGCCGACCAGGAGCACGAAGACCGGTATGTAGAGCGCGCTGAGTATGGTGCCGTGCGCCAGCGGGAAGGCGACGAGCAGCAGGCCGACGGCCAGCACCAGCCAGGTCTCGTTGGCGTCCCAGAACGGGCCGATGGCCGCGATCATCGTGTCCTGCTCGTGGTCGTCGGCGGCGGCGAACAGGATGCCGATGCCGAGGTCGAAGCCGTCGAGGATGACGTAGATCAGGATGGCGAGGCCCATCAGGCCGGCGAAGATCAGCGGGAGCGCGGTTGGCCAGTCATAGGTCATTTTCTTCTCCTCACGCGCCAGTCTCGATTTCCGAGGTCGGCGCCGCCCCTCATCCCCCTGCCGGGACCTTCTCCCCGTATGGTGACGGGGAGAAGGGGGCTGGCCGCAACAACAGCGTACTTCCAACGTCGGCGATTGGCGAAACCGGCGATGGGAGCGCCCCTCTCCCCGTCCCTATACGGGGAGAGCGACTGTCTTGGCTGTCAAGCTGTTTGCCATGGTTTTTGGTCGCGGATGATGGCGTTGAGAATGGTCAGCAGCTTTCGCATGACGGCCACGACGGCGACGATCTTCGGCTTGCCAAC
>NZ_RZOT01000030.1:0-20586 GCF_003999085.1 Mesorhizobium sp. M4A.F.Ca.ET.090.04.2.1 | reverse complement strand
GGTGGGAGGCGGTGTTGCCCGGCCAGGTGACACGGGCCGGAACGCTGGTTGTGGCAGCGCTGCGCGATGCGGGCGAGCTTGACCGCTTCGCCAGCCGTACGTCAGGCCATCGGCGTGTCGACGAAGACGAAATCGCGCTGCTGGAGCCCGACCTCGCCGGTCGCTTCCGCCGTGGACTGCTTTTCCCCGAGGAGGCTCATCTCGACCCGCGCCAGGCGATGACGGCACTCCACAACAGGCTCGCAGCCATGGACGTCTCATTCCGCTTCGGTACCGACGCCGGGCGGGTTTCCGGTTTCGATCGCCAGATCGACTGCACGGGAATGGCCGCTGTCAACGGCAGGCTGCGCGGTGTTCGCGGCGAGATGCTGATCCTGCACACCCCCGACGTCTCGCTGTCGCGCCCGGTCCGGCTGCTTCATCCGCGCTTTCCGCTCTACATCGTGCCGCGCGCCGACCACCGTTTCATGGTTGGCGCGACGATGATCGAAAGCCAGTCCGGGGGACCGATCACAGTCCGTTCGGTGATGGAGTTGCTTGGCGCTGCCTGCGCTCTGAATCCGGCATTCGGCGAGGCTGGTATCGTTGAGACCGGCGTCGGCATTCGCCCGGCTTTTTCCGACAACCTGCCGCGTGTCGAGACTCACGGAAGTACGATCGCGATCAACGGACTTTATCGCCATGGCTTTCTGCTGGCACCCGCCATGGCGCGCGAGGCGGCCGAGATTGTCTTCAGTCAGGACAAACCTTTGGAGTCTACACATGAAACTGATCGTCAACGGCGAAGCGCTTGAGACCCCAACCACGACGCTGGCGGCGCTGCTTGCAGCACTCGACTATGAGGGCGACTGGCTGGCCACGGCCGTCAACAGCGACCTCGTGCACAAAGCCAGCCGGGCAGCATTCCAACTGAGCGACGGCGACCGGATCGAAATCCTCTCGCCGATGCAGGGAGGCTAGCGATGTTGGAGCTTCTGGGAACGACGCTTCCCTCGCGCCTGCTTCTCGGCACGGCACAATATCCTTCGCCGGCCATCCTTGCCGATGCAGTTCACGCGTCGGGCGCGTCGGTGGTGACCGTCTCCTTGCGGCGGGAGATGGCGGGCGGCAGGGCCGGCGAAAAATTCTGGTCGCTGATCCGATCGCTCGGCACGAAAATCCTGCCCAACACCGCCGGCTGCCACTCCATCAAGGAAGCGGTCACGACTGCGAGCATGGCGCGCGAAGTGTTCGGGACGAGTTGGATCAAGCTCGAAGTGATCGGCAACCACGACACACTACAGCCGGACGTATTTGGCCTTGTCGAAGCCGCCCGTATCTTGTGCGAGGATGGCTTCTCGGTATTCCCCTATACCACCGACGACCTCGTCGTCGCCGAGCGGCTGCTGGAGGCTGGCTGCAAGGTCCTGATGCCATGGTGCGCGCCGATCGGTTCAGCCCTCGGGCCGGTCAACATCCCGGCGCTGCGCTCGATGCGCAGGCATTTCCCCGACGTTCCGTTGATTGTCGATGCCGGACTTGGACGTCCGTCGCACGCGACAACCGTGATGGAACTCGGCTTTGACGCCGTGCTCCTGAACACGGCGGTCGCCAAGGCGGCCGATCCGGTCGGCATGGCGCGCGCATTCGGCAAGGCGGTCGATGCCGGCCGCGAAGCGTTCTGCTCGGGAATGCTCGAACCGCGCGAGGTCGCGATGCCGTCGACGCCGACATTCGGCAGGGCGGTTTTATCATGAAGCTCGATCCCTTCTACCTGATCGTCGATAGCGCCGCCTGGATCGAACGGTTGGCGCCGGTCGGCGTCAGGCTGGTTCAGTTGCGCATCAAGGCCATGGACGAGACCGGGTTGCGCGCCGAAATCCGCAAGGCGAAGGCCTTATGCGCCGAGCACCAATGCCAGCTCATCGTCAACGACCACTGGCGCCTGGCAATCGAGGAAGGTTGCGACTTCATCCATCTCGGCCAGGAGGATTTGCAGACCGCCGACCTCTTGGCTGTACGCGCAGCCGGCATGCGGCTCGGGCTCAGCACGCACGATCATGCCGAACTGGAAACGGCCCTGGCCGCCAGGCCTGACTACATCGCGCTCGGCCCGGTCTATCCCACCATCCTGAAGAAGATGAAATGGGCGCCGCAAGGGCTGGAGCGGATCAGCGAATGGAAGCGCCGGGTCGCGCCGATCCCGTTGGTCGCGATCGGCGGCCTCGACCCCGACCGGCTCGGCGGTGTCTTCGCTGCTGGTGCTGACAGCGCAGCAGTGGTCACCGACATCACGCTGAATGCCAATTCCGAGGCGCGCACGCGGGAATGGATCGAAAAGACAGAACGATGGCGCTAGGGCAAGACCCACATGTGCTTGTCGTTGGCGGATCGGACTCCAGCGGGGGCGCCGGGATTGTACGCGACATCGAGACGATGTCTTCCATTGGTGTGCGCACCTGCCTGGCTGTCACCGCGCTAACCGTGCAGACGCACGACGCCGTCATGGAAATCCACAATTCGCCACCCTGGCTGGTGGCCAAGCAGATGCACGCCGCGCTGCAGGCGAACAGGGTAGAGGCGATTAAGATCGGCATGCTCGCGACGGCTGAGACCGTCGTTGCCGTTGCAGCCGTTTTACGTGAAAATCCAGGGGTTCCGGCAGTACTCGACCCAGTGCTGGCGTCAACATCAGGCAGGGTGCTGCTGGAAGCCGGCGCCATCGCCGTCATGAAGCGCGACCTGATGCCACTCTGCCGCCTGATCACGCCCAACCTCTTCGAACTGGCGCTGCTTGTGGGCGCTGAGTGCGCTGCCGACGAGGGTGGCGCGGTCAGGCAGGGTCAGGACTTGCTGGGCGCTGGTGCGCAGGCCGTGTTGATCAAGGGGGGTCATGCTTCGGGACCCCGATCGACCGATATCCTGTTGCGCTCCAATCAAGAACCGATCCGTTTCGACACGCCGCGCCTTGCCGCATGGATGCGCGGGACGGGCTGCATGCTGGCCAGCGTCATTGCGGCGCACCTGGCAAAGGCGCACCCGCTTGAGGACAGCGCGCGTAAGGGCAAGCTTTTTGTATTCGAGAGACTGCAGGAGCATGCAGCCGAATGACGGGGGGCTTTATGTGGGGTCCGCGCAGTCTCGAACTCTTGAAAGGTCGAAGATGACCACCCTGCGCTTGCTAAAAGACCTTGAAAGCGCCCGCATCTGCTCGTGCATCCAAGTCCGTGATCAGCATGTGCCCCGGCGACACGGTGATCGAGATTTCGAGTTCGGCACGAGCGAGCGCATCTTGGGCGGTCAGGCTACTGGCCCAAAATACAGGGACCTCCCCGTCCATGATTTCGACCGCATCGCCCCAGTCGGGAGCCATCAAGTCCTTTATCCCGATAATCGTCGGCTCTCCGACATGGATGGGAGAGCCGTGTGCATGCGGGAAGCGTGCGGTGAGGGCGCGAACCTTGTCAACGTCGCAACGCCTTATCGGGCGCATGGAGACGACCATTTCGCCACCAAACGGGCCGACGCCGAGCGTCTCGATCCTGGTTCGGAATTTGGGCAAGGCTTTGCCGCATCCGATGCTGCGGAGCTGGATGCCCTTCCCGGCAAAGGCGGCTTCGACTGTAAGCGAACTGCCCAGCGCGAAAACGGCAAAGTCTTCTCGCCACAGATCGATGATGTCCGTTTTCTGGCGGATCAGCTCCCCGAAGTAATAGATGTTGTACTGGGGGGCATCGGTGCGGATGTCGATATCGCCCAATGCCGGGAGCAATGGACTGCCGGCTCGGCTCACGCCCACCAATGGACACGGTTTTGGGTTGCGCACGCAGAACCGGTGGAAATCGCCAGCGAAGCTGCGGGGCACTATCACGACATTGGCCTGGAGCTTGCCGCGCGCAAGCCCTCCTGTGTGCCCTTCATAGGCACCCATCCTAACCAGCCTGCGCAGCCTATCCGCATCGACCAGTCGCAAATTGTCATAGAACAATGAAGTGATCTGGCGAGGCATTGGCTTCCAATGGAGATGCACGTTCAGCGGCACGTCGAGAGCGCGTAAGATCATCGGCGGGTCGACCGCTTGTCAAATCGTCAGAATCTTTCCTCAATGATAAATTGTATTTATTGGTCGGCCAATCGTGGCTGTCGTTATCATTAGCGTTTGCGAATAAAGCTTCTGTTCACTGACAACTGCGGCAGCCAATAGCTTCTATCTGGCGGCCGGCTTCGTGCAGGAAGCCAAGGTCCCGATTCATGTAAAACAGCAGAAACGCCGCGTAGAGCACGAAGACGAGACTGAAGACCAGCGTCTTGACCACCAGCGAAAGCGCAAAGACGTTCAGATGCGGCGAAGCGCGTGCCAGGAAGGCAAGCACAATGTCGGACAAGAGCATGCAGATGATGAGCGGGAAGACGAGCGTCAGCGCCATCATCAGGATGCGATTCAGCAGACCGAGGAATATCGCGGCAGCATCCTTGCTGAAGACTGGCAGGAGTTGGTCGATCGGCCAAAGGCCATAGCTGTCATAGAGGCTGGTCAGGGAAAGTTCGAAGCCGCCGGCGGCCAGATAGACCGTGACCATGATGACGGCGAGCAAGGTGCCGGTGGCACTCGTCTCGTGGGTCATCATCGGATCGATCAGCGTCCCCATCGTCGAGCCGCGCTGCAGGTCAAGGATATCGCCGGCGGCCTCCGCCGCCCAGAACGGTATGCCCATCGCCAGCCCGAGCGTTACTCCGACTACGACCTCCTTGAGCATGTAGAGGACGATCATCGTCGTCGTAATGTCGGTGTTCGTCAGTTTGTTCACGATCATCGGAAAGACCGGAACGGCCAGCGCCAGAGCCACGCCGTTGCGCAGAAGCCCGGATAGCGGCACCCGCGAAAAGAGCGGCATCAGCAGCATGAAACCGGTCATGCGTGCGAGCGCGAATGCGCCTGCCAGCAGATAGAACTGAAGCTCCTTGATGGATGCGAAGAGTGGTTCGACCGGCATCGGCGCGCCTCAACGCGTGACGACGGGGAACTCGTCCAGCGCCGTCGAGGCCTGCTCGGCGATCTGCTGGCCAAGCAGCGGACCGAAGACGATGATGACCAAAAGGATCACGACGAGCTTGATCGTCTGCGGCAAGGACTGGTCCTGAATCTGCGTCAGCGCCTGGGCAAGTCCGACAAGGATGCCGACCGCCAGCGCCGCGATGATCGCCGGGCTGGACGCGAACAGCACCGTCCAAAGCGCGCCTTGGACCTTCGCCAGGATGAAGTCATTGCTCATGCAAACCCCCCGGCGGCGTCAGCCATAGCTCAGGATGAGGCCATGCATCAGCCGCGACCAGCCATCGATGGCGACGAAAAGGAACAGTTTCAGCGGGATCGAAATGAGGACCGGCGAGACCATGATCATACCCAGCGTCATCAGGACGTTGGCGACGACGATGTCGATGATGAGGAAAGGGAGATAAAGCAGGAAGCCGATCTCGAAGGCACGGGTCAGCTCGGAGGCGACAAAGGCGGGAACAAGGATCGAGAGATCGTCGTCCTTGAGATTCTGGCGCGCCTGTTCCGGCCACAGGCGGGTCGTTCCATCGAGAAAGAACTGCCGCTCTTGCGGCTGGGTGAATTTCATAAGGTGTCGCTGCAAAGGTTCCTTGACCAGTTGCGCCGCCCTGGCGAGGTCGTCCGTGGTCTGGAATTGAACCTGCCCTTCCTGAAGCCGGCCGGACATCTCGCTCAGCAACGGCGTCGTGACGTAGACGGTGAGCACCAGCGCTATGCCGTAGAGCACCAAATTGGGCGGCATCTGCTGGACGCCGAGCGCATTGCGGATGAGAAAAAGCACGACCGAAATCTTCAGGAATCCCGTCATCGTGACGACTGCCAGCGGCAGCAACCCGACGACGCCGACAGCGATCAGGATCCCAAGCAGGTTGGGCGAATTCTCAAGCATTGTCGAACATGCGGAGGATTCGCACGCCCAGGCTTTCTCCGATGCGCACAATCTCGCCACGGCCGACACGCTTGCCGTTGGCGATGATGTCCACATTCGCCTCCGTCACATCGGCGAGCGCAACCACTGCACCGGGCGCAAGCTGCCTTACTTCGCCCAGAGGCATTGCCGTGCGGCCGATCTCGAAGGCGAGTGCGACCGGCAGCTCGTCCAGGGTCGACTCTTCCAAAGTCTGGCCGGCCGGCGGCGGCGTGTTCTGGTTCATGCTCCACTCCCAATTCGATCCAGCGATTGCAGTCGGCGCGGCAAGCAATTGCGGCCCGCCGGCGATCAACGCCACCGGCGCATAAAGGCGCTCGGCAATGATGAGTGCCGCCATGCGTTCCTCTTCCGCGTCCTTGAAAAGCACCACATCGTCAGCCTGCAGGCTTCGAAGCTCGCCAAGGGTGATCGCAAGCGGGCCACGCCGAAGGCAGACCGGCAGCGGAAATTCGGCTGGGATCGGCGGCCTCGCCTTGCCGAGCTCGTCGAGAAGGCGGCCGAACCGCGCCGCCAGGCCTGCGTCTTTGGTGTTCAGGACGCAGACTATGGTTTCATCCTTGCCGGTCAGGACAAAGGCGAATGGGGGATCGTCCGGAGTGGTGTCTCCTGGTGCGACCGAGGTGATCGTGATCGTCCCACCCAGTCTGCCCTCGATCCATTCGAGATCTACTTCGAACGCGGCCTCCAACAGCAGTGCGGCGTGGGCGGGCGCCAATCGTTTCATGTCGGCTAGGTCGTCGGCCCTGGCGAAGCCCTGTTCAACGACGGAAAGCGGCAGGCGCAATTTACCCGTCGTGTCTCCGACCATGAACGCGATGTTCCACAGCTGCTGGTTCTCAGGGTTCGACGCCGACCAGGCGGCGGCGATCGCCACCGCCTTTCCCGCAATCGTTATCTCGGCGGGAGCACGGCGGCGGTAGAAGGCGTTCAATGCGCCAACGTCCACAGCCGCAACAGATTCCAGCGTCAGCCGTTCGCCAATGCGCGACCGTGTGGTCGTGCGTTTCGCTGGTTTTACCCGCGCTTTCGTTTTTGCCGGGGCGAAGGCTTGAGGCATCACATCCATAGTCACAGTCACAGATTGGGTTATCGTTCTGTGGGCGGGCGCGGTGGGCCGCGCTCCTCTTCCTCGGAAAGTTCGGCAAGCGCCAGGCGACGACGCGCGGTGCGTTTGCTCAAATGCTCCAGAAGCCCATCCAGCTTCACTACGGCCTTCATGCTTGCGCGATGATGCTTGCGGGCTACCGACAACTCCACCTTCCGTCGCTGTGCGGCGACCTCGGCCATCTTCTCGCTTTCCCGCAACTGCTCGGTTTTTCTGGCGGCGATTTCGAACCGTCCCTGAAGCCGGGAGAGGCTGGCCGCCTTGACCGGCTGTCCAACAAGCGCACCGAAGGCTGCATCTTCGGCGTCGACTATGCGCTGAAGGTGCTCCGTGACCGCGGCGGCCGCCTCCTGCCCCTCCCTTGCGGCCCGGTGCGCGGCGGCGTGCCTTCTGATCACCACTTCCTTTGCGCGTTCTTCACGGCGGTGTCTGAGGTCGCGCAATCGAGCGATCATGTCACGCTCCTTCATAAGCGATCTCCCGCATGCGTTGGCGTGTCTTCTCGATGCTCTCGTGTGTGGCGGACGCCTGTCGCAGGAAGGCGTTGATGGCGTCGATCTTCGCCACAGCCTCATCCGCCACCGCATCGCCGCCCTTTTCATACTCGCCGACGCGCAGGAGAAGTTCGATATCGGCGTAGCGGGCAAGCAGCTCGCGCAGGCGGCTGGCGTCGGCCCGATGCACCGGGGGCACGACGGCATCCATCAGACGGCTTCGGCTGCGCAGGACGTCGATGGCGGGGAAATGGTTGCGCTGCGCAAGTTCGTTCGACAGGAAGACGTGGCCATCTAGAAGCGCCTGGATTTCCTCGGCGACCGGATCCAGCGTGCCGTCGCCTTCCAGGAGAACGCTGTAAAGGCTGGTGATGGACCCCACGCGACCAGGGCCCGAGCGCTCGAGCAGCCGCGGCAGGACGGCAAACAGCGAAGACGGAAAACCGCGACGCGTCGGTGGCTCGCCCGAGGCCAGGCCGATCTCGCGCTGGGCACGGGCAAATCTCGTAATGTTGTCCATCGCAAGCAGCACATGCTTGCCCTGGTCGCGAAAATATTCCGCAATGCTAGTCGCCACATAGGCCGCCTTGACGCGCTCGATGGCGGGCCGGTCGGATGTCGCGACGACGACGATTGCCCGCTGCCGCCCTTCCGGTCCAAGCTGATGCTCTAGGAATTCGCGAACCTCGCGTCCACGTTCGCCGACAAGGGCGACCACGGCGACATCGGCATCGGTGCCGCTGACGATGTCGGAAAGCAGGATCGACTTGCCGACACCGGGCTCGCCGAAAATGCCGACGCGCTGTCCGCGCGCGCAAGTGAGCAACCCATCGAGAGCGCGGATTCCAAGCTGGATCGGCTCGGAAATCAAACTGCGCTCGAGCGGAGATGGCGGATAGGCATTGACCGGATAGCTGCCGACAATGCCATCCGGCGAGAGCGGCTCGCCGTCCAATGGCTCGCCGAGCGCGCTGATCACCCGACCCAAGAGGCCAGGACCGACGGGCACCAACTGCTCCTTTCCGGTCGCAACGACCTCCGTCAGGCTTGAAAGACCGGTCAGGTCGCCAAGCGGAACGAGGATCGCCATCTCGTCCATCAGGCCGACGACTTCCGCCTTGGTCGTCCTGCCGGTTCTGGGGTCTACCAATTCACATATCTCGCCGATCCGGGCCTCCTCCACGGTCGCGTGGATGACCGTGCCGGTAACCCGCCGCACGCGCCCTCGCCTCGGCCGGCTGGCATCGTCGCGCAGGCCGGAACGCAGGCCGGGGATGATGGACGCCAGGCGATTTTCGATTTCGGCAGCGTGCGCCGTCATGGAACCTCCGCCTTTGACCCTATCGCGGCCGCTATGGCATTGAGCTGCGCGTCGATGCTGGCATCGACGACGGCAAAGTCGGTCGAAACGATGCAGGCGCCGGCCGCCAGCGCATCATCCGCGTCGATCTCGACGGTCATGCCCAGATCGCTCTCGCGCAAGACCGCGTCCAGCTCATCGCGAACCCTGTCGACGGAAGCGGGATGAACCCGGACTTTCAGATATTTGGCGCGGCGTATTTCGGAAACCGCGTGCCTCGCGGCCTTGGCGACAAGCGTGCCGACGTCGAACTCGCCCAGCATTCGCCTGACGATTTCGATGGCCAGACCGATGACTTCCGCCTGCAGTCCGCCAAGATAGCGATCCACCTTGACCGCTGTTTCGCCGATCAGCCGCGTGGCGTCCGCATCGCCCTGCGCCTTGCCGTCCTCATAGCCCTGCGCATATTCGGCCGCGTAGGCTCGGCGAGCGGCCTCACGCAACTGCTGGGCATCGCGCCTCGCCTCGTCGAGAAAGGCGTGCCCATCCTGCCAGGCGCGCGCCTCAGCGGCGCGCAGGATGCGGGCATAAGGGCGCCCTGGCATGTCATTGGTCGCTGTTCCCGGTTCGACCATTACGCTAGCCCATCGCTCGTCGGACAATCGCCGGACCGGCTTCGGCAAACGGCTCAGTCGTCTGATCGACAAGCTCGTGCGGCATCAGCTTGAGACGAACTCGCATGCTCGTCCCGCCCGGCATCGCCTGACACCACGCGCCAAGGCAACTCAGGCCGTCGGCATAGACGCGACGGTGAATATCCTCCAAGGGCTGCAAAGGCTGCAGCGGACCGGCCAGGTCGCGGTTGGCGACCGCGAACGTGCAGAGATCCGCACCGAGTGCCACCTGCAACGCATCGGCCTCGCGTCCGTCAATGACAGCGGCCAGATTTCCGGCCCAGTAGATCGCGCCCGAGCGAAGCACGAGTTCCTCCAACTCCTCCCCCGATGACAAGGCGATTGCCCGATCCACCGCGTCGGCCGGTTCATCGACCGCGCAAGAGAGCCGATAGCGCTCGAGCAGCAAATTCGACAAGCGCTGCTGCAGGCGTTGTGTCCGCAGCATGCGCTCGCAAGCGGCCTCGCTGATCGTGCCGTCAAAGCAGTCCGCCAGCCGAGCCGCATCCGCATAGGATGCGGGGTTGGACATGAATGCCTGCCATTCCGGGCTGGCGGTTTGCTGCGAGCCAGTCCGGGTCATGTCTTCTTCACCGGCAGAGCGGTCGCGTCGAGCGCGTAGACACCCGGACGTCGATACCACTGGAGGTAAGCCAGCCGGGCAGCCAGCGCGAGTATGGCGGCCGCCATGCCGTAAAACAGCCACATGGCGGCGGCGACGCTGTCCGGATGCAGCCAAAGTCCGAGGAATGTCGTGAAGCCTGCTTCGCCGGTTTGTTGTTCGGGGGCCGTTGCGGTCACCGGAATGAGCGTGACCGAAACATTGTCATAGGTCAGTCCGGCGATGCCCTTGGCTACCAGCATCTTGACCTGCGGGATCAGCTCATTCATCGGAACCGATGCGCGATGCCGGATGAAGACGGAGGCGGACGACGGCACCAACTGCTGTCTCAGCGGATCGTTTTCGGGCAGGACGAGATGAACGCGCGCCGAAAGCACGCCGTCGATGTCCGAGATCGTCTGCGAAAGTTCCTGGCTCAAGCCGTAGATCATCGTCGCCCGCTCCTCTACCGGCGAGGACACCAGCCCATCTCTCTTGAACACCTCGCCGAGCGTCTGGAATTCCTGCTTGGGCAGCCCGCTTTCATCGAGAATCACCATGGCTTCGGCGAAACGGTCCTTCTGCACGGAGACCGTCATCTTGCCGTCCTTGCCGGCCTCGCGCTGGGCCGGAATCCCGTGACGCATCAGCGTGGCGACGATCTCGTTGGCCTGCCGCTGGTTGAGGTTGGAATAGAGCTCCACCGAGCACGCCTGCAGCACAAGCATACCCGTGACAACGAGCGCGACACGGCACCAGGCGCCGCACCGATTCAAAAACGTTGATCGCTGCGGCAAGGACAGGGTGGGCACGAACACTCCGTAGCGCTTACTGTTGCTTGATCAGCGTGCTGGTGGACGACGTGACCGCGGTCACGCTGCTCGTCACCACCTCGAGATTGGCGGCTGCCCACATCACCGAAATCGATCGCTCGAGCAGTTGCTCGGCATTCTTTGCAGGCGCGTTTTCGCCTTCCTTGCCCGATGGCGCCGCCTTGCCGGCGCCTTCGGGCACCGAGGCTGCTTCAGCGTTCACGGGGGCGTTCGCCTGGCCAAGGGCTTTCTGGACCTGCTGCATGGTTCCTTCAAGCGACCGAACGGCTGACCCAAAGAGTGCCGAGGGATCGGTGAGCGCCCCACCCCCTGCCTTCTCCGCCTCGGCCAGATAGTCGAAGAGTTGGCGTTCGACGATCGGTTCGGTCCGTTCCGCTTTGGCGGATTGTCCAACCATTGCCGGATTGGCGCCGGACGATGCCTGCGCCACCTGCTGACCGGCCCGCGTAGCGACATCGCCGCGCTCGGGCGTGCTGGCCTTTGCGACATCGTGCTTTTCCTGCTTGGCGCCTACCATCCGGTTACCCGGCTGCGCTGCCGCGCCGGCGGTGATCTGCTGTTGTGCGCTTATACTGGTGGTCAAATTTGCCAGCGATGCTTCCAGGGCTCCAATCGGCGCGATCTGCATGAACCTGGCCTCCTGTTTCAGTTTGGACTGACGGGCACATTCTGTGTCTCCGCCAGCTTGCCGCCGCGGAAAACGCGGATCGAAACGACTTTGCCGGGCTCCTGCTTCGTGCTCGATGCGGGAACGCCAAGTGTCTTTCGGACGAGTTCCACATAGGACGGCGGCCCAGACACCGAGACGACATCGTCTTGCCTGGAAACCTTGATCGGAAACCTCGGATCGATGACGCCCAGGCGCTGCAGCCGATCTTCCGCGCCGGCAGCCGTGTCGGCATTGAGCGGGATCATCTCCGTCTGGACTTCAGCCTCGGTCGCGACGTTCATGACGATGCCGTCGAAATGCCAGACCAGCCCGTACCGATTGCAGATCTCTTCCAGGAATTCGCGGGCCGTTCCAACCGGCATGCCGGCGCTCAGGCGCCCCTTCACAAGCTTGCTGACACGCATTGGCACGCGCATGTTGCGGCCAAGCTCGACCAGCGCGTCCGTCACCGACTGATCGACCGTGATGTATTTGTAAGGACCGGCAGGCCAGCGTGGCTCGGCGGCATTTGCCCACGAGGAAGCAAGGCCAAGCATCAGGATCATCGCAAGGCCGCCCGCGAAGACAGCCTTGGTTCCCGACGACCAGTCCGCATGGCAGGTACCGCGTCCCGTCAACATAGGTCCTATCGCAAAGGGACGCGAAGTGATGGCCCGCGTCGCCTGTCTCGTGGTTTACCCGCCAATTCACTTGTATCGTGCGCACTGCAAAATTGGAAGTCCAATTGGATTTCTATTGCGCATTTGGTTCCAAATGTTGCGAACGGTGCGCAAAGCGATATGGTGCGCGCTGGAATCAGACATCACCGGTTCGTGATCGCCGGTTCGATGCTCGAATTTGGGAGGGATGGGGCTCGGTGGCGGCAAACGGGAACCTGGTCGCGAGCCTGGATGCTCACGCCGGAATTCCGGGGCGCTGGACCCTGGTCTGTCCGCGCCTCGTCCAGCGCTTGGGTGAATCAGTTCTGATTGCTGCCACGTTGACTGTCGCCGCGGCGCCGGCGCAGGCTCAATCGAACAGCGGCTATGACCCGCGCAGCTGGAGCTACGATCAAGCCAGAAATGCGCTGGTCTCGCCATCCGCTCCCGACCAGGTTCCGGGGAGAAACACGGTCGGCAATCCCAGGGAGATCGTGGATTTCGATGAGGCTCAACGGAAAGGATCGATCGTGATCAACACCACGAAGCGGCGCCTCTACCACTTATTGGGAGACGGCAAGGCGCTGCGATATGCGGCGTCGGGAGGGAGGGCTCGAGTGGTCCGGTCGCGACACGATTTCGAGCAAGAAGGACTGGCCGGATTGGCGCCCGCCAGCCAGATCGGCGCCCAGATTGTCCGGCATTGAACTGTGATCCCTTTCAACATCAAGCAGCTCGAAACCTTTGTCCTGGTGGCGACTTTCGGAAGCTTTCGAAAGGCGGCGGAACGTCTGAACACAACACAGCCGGCGGTGTCGACCCGAATTGCCGGTCTGGAAGAAGCGCTCGGCGCGAAGTTATTTGAGAGGCAGAGCAGCACCGTAAGGCTGACCGCAGAGGGACAACGGCTGCTGCCGCCAGCGCAGCGGGTGCTGCGCGTGGCCGAACGGCTGCAGTTGACGGCAAACTCTCTATCGGAGACCGCGGGAGTGCTCAGGCTCGGGGTTGCCGAGACCATCGTGCACACCTGGCTTCCCGATTTCCTCAAGGAATTGCAGGTAAACTATCCGCTCGTCGATACCGATATCGTCGTCGACACAACGACGACCCTTCGCAACGAGCTCATGTCCCACAGACTCGATCTTGCGGTGCTGATGGGCCCCATTCAGGAATACAGCATCGAGAATATGGAGCTGCCATCCTTCCCGCTCGTATGGGTCTGCTCGCCCGCCTTGAAACTACCCAACCGGGGCAAGCTGACGGTGAGCGACCTGATGCAATTCCCAATCATCAGCTATGCGCGCACGACGAGACCTTACAGTGAGCTTTACCGCAAGCTGACCGGCGAGTTTGAAGCGACGCCGCGTATCTTTCCCGCCAATTCGCTGGCCGCTTCCATCAAGATGACGCTGAACGGGATCGGTATCGCCTCCCTCCCCAGGGAAGTCGTCCAAGACCACACGGCCAGCGGCACCCTGCGCATCGTCGACTGCGAATGGCATCCCTCCGACCTGCGGTTCACCGCTTCGTACTCCTCCGAGCCATCGAATCCGATAGCGGAGCGGGCGGCAAAGTTGGCCGGTTGCATCGCACATGCATATGCCGCCAGAATCGGCAAGGCGCAGCCTGCCGACTAGCTCGCAGTTGAGCCCGTGGCGCCTCAGCCGACCGACGCTGCTGGCAGATAGATGCGATCGCCTGAAAAGATCACATCCGGGCTCATAATATGATCCATGTTGAGCACGACGGTCGCCGCCACGTCCGCAGAATGGCTCCTGGCGATCAGGCGAATGCTGTCGCCGCTCTTCACCTCGACCCACTGATAGCCGCCCTTCTCCAGCGCTGGATTCGTGCGGCCCTTGGCGTTGCTGCTGCCATCGGGATGAACCTCGACATAGTCGCCGGAAACCCAGCCGCTATGCATTTTACCGTCCGGTCCGAAACCTTCGACAGGTATCCAGGCTTCTCCCGACGGATCGGTCGAAGGTTTCGCGGTCTGTTCGACGAACGTGCCGGGCTGCAGGACCGTGGCCACGTTCGAATTCCCGTCGGGCTCCGTCCGCAGATTCAGACCGTCATCCGCCGACACCACGAGCTGCGGGAAGTCTTCGGGCGGGGTTTGCGGCTTCCCTGGAACATCGGAGGGATCATCGGGCTGCTGGGACGACGCATCGCCATTCTGCTTTTTCGGATCGGGTGGAGAGGTCGGCGCGCCCTCCCAAGGCTCCGCCAGCAAGGAATCCAGCGAGAAGAGAAGCATTCCAATGCCGAATGTGATGCCCAAAGTCCACCGGTCCCATGAACCCCAACGTTTGTCGGACTTTTCCGCCGCCGCGATATCGGCATCGGTTCGCGGCACAGAACGGCGATTCATTCGGTCCGTCCTTATGGCCGACGCCCAGAATTCGGCGCAGCCGAACGTGAACAGGGTGCCCGCGACCGTGGCGATCGGCGCCGGCCAGGAGTGCAGCGTATAGACGGCACAGCCAAGCACATAGCCGGGTCCAGCCAGATGTTCGGCCACATTTCGGATCACCGGTCTGCCGGTGAACGACTGCAGCATCGACTTCGTGCCATAGACGACGTTGCCGAGCGAAAACGTGCTGTTGACGACAAGGTCCTTACCCTGGATCATCCCGGTCGCGGCACCTGGCGCCGCTGCAATGAATGTGGCCCCGCCGAGCGCGTTGAGGAATCGCCCGAACGGCTTGTGATTTGCGGTTGCGTTGGGGAAGATCGCCTGCGAGCCGAAAACGAAGCCTCGCACGCCAAATGCCACGGCTGCGGCAGTCGCGCTCCAGGTTGGCGGCAACGAACTCCACAACGCGTAGGAGGTGGTCGACATGCCGCCAAAGGTGGCGAGCGCCTGAGCGTTTTCGCGCATCCTCGCATGGCTGAGGGCCAGGTCGACACTGGCAGCCTGATCCGGCGTCATCGCCTTCTTGTGGGTGGCACGGAAGGTCGTCAGTTGCAGCACGGAGAGGGCGTTCGTCTGATCCGTCGACATCCAGGCAAACTGCGTTGGCGTGAACTTGCGCAATTGGCCGGGGCCGAGCTCGCCAAGCTGCTTCGGCGTGAGGGCCGCTATCTGCTGCTTCGTCAGCGCCTCGATCTGATGAATCGTCAGGGCGCCAAGCTGCTCACGCGTAAGCGCCGAAATATGGTCCGGCGACAGCTGTGCCGTCGTCACGGGATTGCGTGCCGCGACAAGGTCGGGATTCAACGCCGCGAACTGCGTGGCATCAAGATGGCCGAGTTGGACAGGTCTCATGGCGGCGAACTGCTCCGACGTGAAGGCATTGCGCTGCTCGTCGCTGAGCCCGGCTATCTGGTCGGGCGTCAGCTTGCGCACTTGCTCGATGGTCAAGGCAGAAAGTTGCTCAGGTGAGAGGGCAGCGACCTGATCCGGCCGCAAGGCGCTGATGCGGCCAGGGGCAATAGCCTGCAATCTGCTTGGCCTGATCGCCTGCAGCTCTTCGGCGCTCACCGCCTGCAACTGCTTCGGCCGCAGCGCCGCAACCTGATCGAACGTCAGCTGCTGCTCGGGGCTCAGTGCGGCCACCTGTTCGGGCGTCAGCCTGGCGATGTGCTCCGGCTTGATTGCATGCAGTTGCGCGTCGGTCAGCCCGGAAATCTGATCGGCCGAAAGCGACCTGACCTCGGGCCCGGTCGGCGCGCGCACAGGTTCGGCAAATCCCGGCTCCACGGCGGAACTTACCGGAAGCTCGAGGCCGACGAACTTTCCGCTGGCGGGGTCGAAGACCGCCCTGCCGCGGTCAGGTGCTAGGGGCCATGCGGCACCTGCGGACGATGCTTCGGCGGAAGCGTTCAACACCTGCGGCGTTTCGCTGGCCAGAGGCGCCGCCTCATTGACCACGGCCTCGGTCACCGGCGTCTCCGACGGCGCGCTGATATCCCAGAATTCGTCGGCCGGCCGCAGGATTATCTGCGGGCGTTCGGGCGTCGACACGCCCGGAGCAACGGCATCCTCGTTGCGGGTGAACCCGCCGACGAAGTTGCCGTCAGGATCCATCATCCTCCATCCGTAGACCTCGTTCCACGGTATGCTGCCGTCGATCGCCGTCTCGTCGACGCCGGCCATCCTGTCGCCGACAGGCCGGCCCATCGCCTCGAACTCGGTCGGGACGTGGAGGCGTGGTCTGCTTGGATTCAGCGTGTAAAGATAGGTGTAGCCTTGCTGGCGCGCCGCCCGCGACTCTTCCGCGACGAAGGTCTTGGCCCCGGAGACCGACTGGCTCGTACCAACGAATCGGCCATGGGTGTTGCCCATCACATAGTTGCTCAGCGCGATGCCTTGCGGATTGTCCACCCAGATTCCTGTCGGCGGCGGTGGCGAGAAGCCGCCCGCGTCCCTGATCTCGCTCGGCGAGCGCGTATCGGCGCGGAAAACATAGGGACCGACATTGCCGCGCGACGGGCGGCCGGCATTGCTTGCTTCCTCGGCCGCATTGGCAGGTTGATCGCCCTGTTCCGGCAGGCTTCCCGGCACATGGTCGTCGGAGGCGCCGCGTATCCAAGGCAGCACGACGGCTTCACCCGTGTCGGGGTCATAGACCAGTATGTGCGTCTTGTCCTGGACCTCCGGAGCATCGGCCGCGGCGCGGGGTCCGTCGGAAGGCGGCACATAAACCTGCTCCGGGCTCCTCGGCTCGGTGCCCAGCATTGCCGCGACGATCACCTCGCCATTCCTGTCCTGGAGACGGATGGTTCGGCCCACGCCGACCTGGTTCGACGCCGGTTGAGATTGCGGTGTTGCCGTGGCGGGCTTGCTGTGTCCAAAGATGTTGCCGATAATTCGCGCGTCATCGAGCGCCTGCTGCAACTCCGCGGAAGGCGGCGCATCGAGGAACACCCAGCGCGGCTGATAGGCCGGGTTCTCGTTGCGCAGCGCAACGTCCTTGTTGATCTGCTCCTGCAGTTTTGGCGTCAGCGGTACTTCACGCATCTGGGCGACACCGTTTATGGTCGTCCAGCGATGGTAGGTCTTGACCTCGATGGCCTCGATCACGTCCGGGCTCTTGAAGACAGGCGAATCCACGTAGCGCCCGCCCTCGCCGAAGACGGGATGCGGGCCGTCCGGATTGGCCGCGACCGGGAAATGCGCCTCTCCAAGCGATCCGTTGAGTTCGCGTGTGTAAGTCTCGCCGGCCTTCCATTTTTCAGGCTGCCGCATGTTGCGGACCTGCTGCAGCGAATGGGTCGTTGGCGGCGCTGCTTCGATTGCCTTCCTGGCCGGCATTGCCTGCGGCGGCACGGTTTCTCCCTCCGGCCGTCCCTGGCTGCCCGGGACGTGGTCCTGCGAGCCGCCGCGCACCCATGGCAGGACGTACGCTTCGCCCGTCTCCGGGTCCCGATACAGAATATGCGACTTGTCCATCAGCTCCGGTTCGTCGCCGCGCGCCTTTGGTCCGTCGGCCGGCGGCACATAAACCCGCTCCGGACTGGCCGGCCCGGTGCCCAGCACTGTGGCGGCGATCACATTGCCGCTCTCGTCCTGAAGCTGCAGGGTTCTTGGCGGGCGTTTACCGGCCGACGCAGCGTTGGCGGCGCCAGCGGCCGCGTCTTGCCCAGGCGCAGGGTTGCCTGCCGGCGGTGCTGGCCGTCGAAACAAAAGAGGCCGGTCTGAAGGCGAAGGAGCAACTCCTTGCCTTTGATACCAGCGCGCAAGCGGCTGTTGCTGGTCGGATGGCGCCAGATAGACAAATTCCGGCGGCGGCATCTCAATTGGTTTTGCCTGTGTCTCGAGGAAGTCTCGGACGGCGCTCATCGCGCCAGGCGGAATGAAAGCTTCATCCTCAAGCGACAGCAACGTGGATTGGCGGAACGCCTCAATATCGGCCTTCTGACTGGGTGTCGCCGTCGTTTCGAGTTCATCCAGCCATTTTGCGAACGACGCCCGGCCGCCTCTCGGAAATGCGATACCTCCTCCCATGTCAGCTCGCTGGTCGAGCTCATGCAGCCAGCGCGGAACCGCTATTTCCACAGGCAGTGTGTCGCCAAAGGTAAATCCACGTCTAACGAAATCGGCTTTCGCGACGATCGGGGCGACCTCAGGCAAATTCGTTCGATAAAAGAACCTGATCTCGCCTGTGAAGGCCAATGGCAATTGCAGGAACGGGACCGAGGGCACGCGGAATTTGAGGGCTGGGCTCCGTACCGCAAGCGTGACGTCTAGTGTCGAGGCGACAGCCTCGCGCTTGCCAAAAAGGTTGACGTAGATCGGACCGTCCGAGCGAACGTAATGATTGTAGGGCGCAGGCAATTTGCGCAGGATGATGCGATCGGGACTTGGCAGGAATTTGTGGAATGCCTCGTTGACGATGACCTCGAGCCGGCTTGCGCCGGGATTCCAGACGCGTCGACTTTTTCCCGTGAGATCGACAATTGTCTCTCCCAGTGCCAATCCGGGAACAGCAGATTGCCGCATCCCGCTTTCTGAGCCAGGAATGAACAACATCGATTTCTGAGCATCGATTTCTCCCGACGCCACCAGTTCCCGGATGGTGCTCATGTCAGGATTGTCGGCAAGAGCCTGCGCCGTGTTTTTGTCTTTCACCACGAATTGGGCCCTCAACCGGAGGCGGTCAAGTACTCCCCTGTTTGCGTCGACGAAATCTGAATTGACGATGGTTCCCTTGGGCAATGTTGCGTTCATCGCCACTTCGTATCGCTTCTCGACGCTCAGCAAACTCGTCAGATAATACTTGTCTTCGAGATAAACCTTCCGATACGGAACATCGCCATCGAACTCAGAGAATTCGGTCTTGCCGTCCGCCATTTGACGGAAGAAGTCGCTTTCACCGTTCCTCAAAGTTGCCGACTTTGAGCGAAGGGCGAGGCTGAATGTGAGCTCCAGGGCCCAACCCTTATTCCCTGCCTGACCCTCGACACGGGCAGAACGCGGCATAACCGTGAAGACAGAATCCGGGGCGTCGCCGAACAGCCCCTGACGGGCCGCGTTGAGAAGATCCTCCCCTTTGAATTGAAAGGCGGTCTGGCGCTGAACTTTGAGACCGAGTTGTGCGAGCGTGATATTGCGATGCTCGTTCGGGCGAATGGAGATCCCTAGTTCCTTGCCGAGTGTGTAGCGTACCGGTTCGAGCGACCCGTATTTGACGCTGTCGGCAAATGACTGCCAAAGGGCACGATAGCCGCTGCGTGTTCCGAACCCCACCATGTATGACCGCCAGGTCGGCGATCCTAGCTGAAGTGCCTCGGGCACACCCGGGATCGAATGGACAGCCAGGTTTAGCGGATCGGAATTGAAGCGGACGCGACCGAGCGCCGATATCCTGAAGTCTGGCCAGTTCTTCTGTTTGGCCGGCTCGACCCCTGCCGGTGGGTTGGCGCCAGCGGCTGCGCTTTCGTCCACCTCTCTCCGCAGCGTTTGTGGAATGCCATCCGGACCATAGCGCTCGGCCAGCTCACGGCTGGAATAGTAGCCTTGCTCCCGCTCGTAACGGGCCACGAGCTGCTCGGTGGTCAAGCCGTCGAGATAGGCCGAGGGCGTCGTCGGATCCTTGCCGGTGGTGTAGACATACCCGCTCGTGTCGCGTTCAGGTGTGCCGGTGAACCTGCGTGTCTCCGGGTCCCATACAAGATGCAGGGCGCCGTCCGTCACGATCGGCTTGTTCGGCACGATGATAGGATCGCCGCCAGCGGGGATGGATGAGCTTCGCACGGCCGAGCCGTCCGGATCGCGGCCCGGCAGCATGGTCGGGTCATCGGCGCCTGGCTCATGCAACACGATCGGCTGCGACAGCTGGCCGTCGCCTGATAGATCATTCCTGTCGCCTGCGGGTGGCGGCGGGTTCTGGCCCTCTGATTCGCCGGCCGGCAGCGCGCGCTGGCCGGTTGGATTTCCGGCGTCCGCCGTGTTACCGAAACCATATCCCTGCTGGTCGCTGGTTTCGCCGATCACCTCGCCCTGGATAACGATCTCATTCGGGTCCGGCATGACGTGTTCGCCGGTGGGCCTGTAGACACCGTCCGGGCCCATCGCGTAGACGGCCCGCGGTCGCGGTCCCGAATCCGCTCCGCCAGGCGGTGGGGAGCCTGGCGGCGGAGACCCCGGCGGTGGAGTCCCGTCGCCGCCCCGAGGGCCGGCCGCTCCAGGCATATTGTACAGCAGCGAGCGGCCGCCCAGGCCGGTGCCGACCGCACCCGTACCGATGCCCATGATGGCGTTCGCAAGTTCGGCAAAGGACATTTCGCCGCCATGCTCGGCCAGATCCTCCGCCGATCTGGCAAGCACCGGAACACCCGTGACAACGCCGCCGACATC